>JACDZH010000491.1 GCA_013426815.1 Paludibacter sp. | reverse complement strand
CATTCTTTTTTCTGCTCATTTTTTGATCGAAGTACGCTTAATCCTGAAGAACCTTTCTGGTTCATCCGACTAAAGCGTACTTCGTTTCATGAAGTCCCATTTTTTTCAGTTTGAAGAATTCCATATTTCTGCAACCATAGGCTTTCCTCTGCAGAGTCTTGATTTTATTATTGGTGCCTTCGAGAGGGCCCGTCGATAAACAATCATAAGTAAGGGCTCCAGGAACCCCATCTTTCAGTAGCCAGGAAAAGATGTTTCACAATACCGAAACCATTTCATGGACGCACGGCATAGATGAAACAGGAGCAGCCCGAGATCAAGCAGGCAAGGCGGCAGTATTGGCAGGCGCATGTTGAGAGTTGGAAGAGAAGCGGTGTGAGTCAGGCGGGGCGGTGAGGTATCATGGTGACAATGGACACTCTCACCTGGTAAAACAGCCAAGAAGGAGGAGTGCTTATGAAAAAACGACAGCGTTACACCCGGGAGTTCCGTGCCGAGGCGGTCAAAATGGTCTCAGATCAGGAGTTATCCCAGGAGACAGCAGCAAAACGTTTATTTTTTGATGATGTAACCATCTGATTACACTATTTTTTTTCATGAGCTGTTAAACCACGGGTAATAATTAATATTCCCACCCCATTTCGTAGAAAACACAAAGTCACAACGGCAAGTCCGACCAATTTTTTTTCAAAAAAATGCACTCGGTGCCGCCTCCGATTCTTATTAGCCATGTTTTATTTTAAGAATCAGGACACAGAGGGATAGACTCAGGCTGACACTGTTTGCGACTATCAAAGGGATGTCCTTGAGTATCAATCCGTACACCAGCCAGAGGAAGAGTCCTGTCGTGAGAATGGCGTACATCCAGAGAGAAACATCGCTGGTTCGTTTTGATCGCAAAATTTTGATCACCTGGGGCAGGAATGAACAAGTCGTGCAGGTTGCCGCAATCAAGCCGATTATGGTTGTCCAGTCAAATCTCATAATTCATTGAGCCTCTTGCAAAACGAACTGAATATACAGCGATAAAGACAACCTGGTGT
>JACDZH010000142.1 GCA_013426815.1 Paludibacter sp. | reverse complement strand
ACCTCAATTATCAATTGAATTTTAAAATTCTTATCCCGAACTCAGGTTAATAATTGAATACCGTTTTATTTCCAGTTAATATAAATTTTATATATTAAAAAAAAAATTGACAATATGTCTTATTGATGTTTAATGTCTCAAGTTGTTTGTGTACTTTTGCATTGTTTTAGGAAATGATTTTTAATCATCTGCATAGTTTGTTTATTTTAATAATATAAATCAAAATGAAAACATTAGAAAAAAAAGTAGCTGAAAAACTACTTAAAATTAAAGCCATAAAATTGCAACCGAATAACCCATTCATCTGGGCTTCAGGTTGGAAATCACCTATATATTGCGACAACCGTAAAACGCTATCGTATCCGCAAATTCGTAATTTTATTAAAATTGAATTAACCCATTTAATTCTAGAAATGTATCCCGAAGTAGAAGTAATTGCCGGTGTAGCAACCGGTGCGATTGCTCAAGGTGCATTGGTAGCAGATGCACTAGGTTTACCATTTGTTTACATACGTTCCACTCCAAAAGATCATGGACTAGAAAATATGATTGAAGGTGATTTGAGACCAAAACAAAAAGTTGTAGTGATTGAAGATCTTATCTCAACAGGTGGAAGTAGTTTAAAGGCTGTAGAAGCCATTCGAAACGATGGTTCTGAAGTGTTGGGAATGCTTGCTATTTTTACTTACGGGTTTCCTGTGGCAGAACAAAAATTCAAGCAAGCCAAAGTAAAACTTACAACTTTGTGTAATTATGATGAAGTATTAGCTCATGCACTGTCAATTAATTACATATCGGAAAGTGAAATAACAACTTTACAAGAATGGCGTAAGAATCCATCTGTTTGGAAAATGGAAAATTAAATTAATGATATTAAACAACTGAACAGCTTGTGTTTTTTTTGACTCATGTAAAGATGCCATTATCATTGATTATTTACCAGTTGAAAATTGTTGAATATAAAAAATGTAATTAAAATATATGACAACCTACGAAAGCGATATAAAAACCATTTCTTCTTCAGAAGAAATGGTTTTTAATATACTAAGTGACCTGAAAAACCTTAAGAAATTTGAAAACAACACAAAACTCAACAGCAAAGTAAAAAATGTTCAATTTGATACAGATACTTGCAGTTTTGTAGTGGAAGGATTTGGAAAAGTGGGCTTAAGAATTGTGGAACGCGAACCAAATAAAACCATCAAATTTGACTCGGAAAATGCACCGGTACAGTTTAATATGTGGATTCAGCTAAATCCAGTTTCAGAAGCCGAAACAACCATGAAACTTACATTGAAAGCCGAACTCCCGATGATAATTAAAATGATGGTTGACAAAAAGCTGAAAGAGGGAATAAACATGTTGGCAGATATGTTGGCAAAAGCATTGTAAGCTGATACTTGAATTCTGCCCGTAAGACTTTAAGTCCTCAACATAAAATTTGAACTAATTTACTAATATACTTCTCACTTTGTGGGAGGTAGGGAGGGACTCCATGAAACTCTGGGATAAAAGTACACAGATAAATAACCTAATTGAAGTTTATACTATTGGGCGCGACCGCGAAATGGATGTGTTTCTAGCAAAGTACGATGTGCTGGGTTCAATTGCACACATTATTATGCTTGAATCAGTTGGATTATTGCAGACTGATGAGCTAAAAGCTTTGTTGAAAGAGTTGAAAAACATTTACCGCCTGGCCGATGTCGGGAAATTTATCATTGAAGATGGCGTTGAAGATGTTCATTCACAAGTAGAAATGATGCTGACTCAAAAATTGGGCGATTTTGGAAAAAAAATACACAGTGGTCGATCGCGTAACGACCAGATTTTACTGGATTTAAAACTTTATTCACGTGCTGAAATTGGAAAAACAGTTGATGCAGTATCTGAATTGTTCGATGTTCTTATTTCACAAAGTAACCGTTACAAAGATGTTTTACTTCCGGGATATACACATTTACAAGTTGCTATGCCTTCGTCCTTTGGATTGTGGTTTGGTGCTTATGCCGAAAGTTTGGCGGACGATTTGCAATTATTACTTTCCGCTTGGAAAATCACCAATCGAAACCCGCTGGGCTCTGCAGCCGGATATGGCTCTTCTTTCCCGCTCGATCGACAAATGACAACCGATTTACTGGGCTTCGACAGTATGAATTACAATGTGGTATATGCCCAAATGGGACGGGGAAAAATGGAACTGACCGTATCAAATTCACTGGCAAGTGTAGCTGCAACTTTGGCTAAACTGGCATATGATGCTTGTATGTTCACCTCTCAAAACTTTGGTTTTATTCGTTTACCCGATGAATTTACCACAGGTTCGAGCATAATGCCTCATAAAAAAAATCCAGATGTATTTGAATTGACACGCGCAAAATGCAATAAAATACAATCGCTTCCTCAACAGATTACATTGATTACCAATAATTTGCCTTCGGGTTATTTCCGCGATTTTCAAATTATCAAAGAAGTTTTTGTCCCTGCATTTGCCGAACTGACCAACTGTCTTGAAATGACAACCATGATGATGGAAAGAGTAGAAGTAAATACTGAAATTTTGAAAGATTCACGCTACGACTACCTTTTCAGTGTGGAAGAAGTAAACCGTTTAACATTATCGGGAATACCATTTCGTGATGCATACAAACAAGTTGGTATGCAAATTGAGGCAGGAAATTTCCGACCCGATAAAACAGTACACCATACCCATCAGGGCAGTATAGGAAATTTGTTTAATGACCAGATTTGTGCATATAAAAACCAAGTGACCAGACAGTTTACATTTGATAAAGTAACAAATGCAGAAAAAAAACTACTTGAATGATTTTTTTTAAAGTTTGATTTTTTCTAGTTAAAGTAGTTGGTCTACTATAATGTAAAATTTTAAGTAACAAGGGGTTGCAACTCCATGTTGAATATTGTATTTGCAGAAGTGAAAATAAGACATTTTTTGTTGTCTATTATTTACTTCTTTTTGTGGGAAAATTTGTCTTAAATTGCGACATTAAATTTATCTCACTACTTAGTTGCTTAGTTTGATTTTAAATTACTGTATTTTAATTATTTAATTGATTTGCCTTTATTTCTTATAATAAACCCGAATTTTTTTCTTGTTTTTTGTTTTTATATATTCATCATTTTTCGAATTTGAACCCATTTTTTACAAATTGCATATAAAAATATCGGTCTCCAAATAAAATGTTATCTTTGCATGTAGTTTTATGTAAAATTATAAAATTGAATGAAAGGAAATGACAATTCGGCTGTGCTTTTGATGCACTGTCCCGACAGACCCTGTATATTGGCTGTGGTAACCGAATTTATTAATCAGCACAAGGGAAATATCCTGTATCTGGACCAATACGTAAACCGCGAGGAAAAAGTATTTTTTATGCGGGTAAAATGGGAATTGGATGAATTTCAGATACCAAAAGATAAAATTGAAGAATATTTCGAAACGCTTATTGCAACCAGATTTAAAGTGGTTTTCAGACTTTATTTTTCCGATACCAAACCACGAATGGCGATTTTTGTTTCAAAAATGCCACACTGTTTGTACGACTTATTAGCGCGCTATGCAGCCGACGAATGGCATGTTGAAATTCCGCTTATTATCAGCAATCATCCCGATATGGAAAGTGTGGCAAAACGATTTGAAATACCCTATCACGTTTTTCCAATTAATAAAGACAATAAAGTCGAAAAGGAAGCCTTTCAATTGGAACTACTTAAACAAAACGGCATAACATTTTGTGTGTTAGCACGCTATATGCAAGTGCTTACGGCTGATTTAATTTCACATTACCCCGACCGAATTATCAATATCCATCATTCATTTTTACCGGCATTTGCAGGAGCAAAACCCTATCATGCTGCATACGATAGGGGAGTGAAAGTTATTGGTGCCACCAGTCACTATATTACCTGCGATTTGGATGCTGGTCCTATTATAGATCAGGATGTTACCCGGATTTCGCACAAGGACACCGTGTAAGAATTGATAAAAAAAAGGACGTGATTTGGAAAAAATTGTACTTACACATGCTGTTGAAAAACATATTGAACGAAAGATTTTAGCATATAAGAACAGAACAGTTGTTTTTCAATAATTTGAATTGTTTCTACAAATTGGTAATTTTAATTTTGACAATTGGAATAACATGGAAGTAACACGATTATTTGATTTGTTGGATAATTATTTAGAGAAATATCCTACACAAGATGCGGCTTTGGCGTGTAAACGTGATGGTGTATGGAGAAAATTCGACATTCAGGAATATGTTGAATTAACAAACAACATGAGTTATGGTATGATGAAATTGGGCATCAAACCCGGCGACAAAGTAGGTATCGTTAGTGGCAGTCGTCCCGAGTGGAATATGCTCGACTTCGCAGCTATGCAAATTGGTGCTATTTCTGTTCCTATTTATCCTACTATTAGTCAGTATGATTATCGTCATATTTTAAATCATGCCGAAATGAAAATAATTTTTATCGAAGGCAAAGATCTACGCAAAAAACTGGAACCAATATTACCTGAAATAAAATCTCTCAAAGAAATTTTTACTTTTGCTGACCAACAAAGCGAATATAAATTTCTGGATCAATTGATTGAATTAGGTAAAAAGAATCCACAACCTGAAAAATTAGCTCAATTGAAAGCCGCTATTAAACCCGAAGAGATGGCAACCATTATTTATACTTCGGGAACTACCGGAAATCAGAAAGGTGTTATGCTGTCGCATAGCAATATTTTGGAAAATGCTAAAAATGTGGCTACTATTCCTTCTGATTGGAACAATAAAGCGTTGAGTTTTCTGCCTTTGTGCCACGCTTACGAACGTATGTTGGTGTATCTGTATCAATATCTTGGCATTTCGGTTTATTATGCCGAAAGTTTAGCCACTATAGCCGAAAATATTAAAGAAATTAATCCCACCATAATGTCCTGTGTTCCCCGATTACTCGAAAAAATATACGATAAATTGTATCTTTCGGGGAAAAAGTTACCACTCGTCAGCCGAATTCTTTATTATTGGGCATTTGATTTGGCAACTAAATTCCAGTTGGAAGGTATGGGTTGGTATTATAAATTAAAACTTAAACTTGCCGATAAACTTATTTATTCGAAATGGAGAGCTGCCATTGGTGGCAACTTCGACATTGTAGTATCGGGAGGTTCAGCCATACAACCACATATTGCCTCTTTTTTCTCAGCTATTGGAATGCCGGTTTTCGAAGGATATGGATTGAGCGAAACTTCACCGGTTATTTCCGTACATCAACGGGGTAAAAACGGAAGAAAATTTGGAACTGTGGGTCATCCACTAAAAGGTGTGGAAGTGAAACTGGCTGAGCGCGATGAAATAACTTGTCGTGGACACAATGTAATGCTGGGATACTATAAAGATCCTGAATTGACCGCACAAGTTATAGATGCTGACGGTTGGTTTCATACCGGCGACACCGGAAAATTCAGTTCTGATGGGCAATTAATTATTACCGGAAGATTGAAAAGTATTTTTAAAACTTCTTTTGGAAAATATGTAAATCCTCAGGTGATTGAATCAAAATTTACCGAGTCGCCATTAATCGAAAATATGATAGTGGTGGGTGAAAATAAGAAATTTGCTGCAGCTTTGCTTTCTCCCGATTTTGTGTACCTGAAATCGTGGTGCGGAATTCACAAAATCAAATATACAACAAATGCCGAAATGATTGAACATCCAATGGTAGTAAAAAGATATCAAACCGAAGTAAAACACTACAACCACTTTTTTGGCGACTATGAACAGATTAAACGCTATCAATTAGTGGCTGAAGAATGGACGCAGCAAATAGGGTTCTTATCACCAACACTCAAAATAAAGCGAAATGTGATTGAAGAATATTATGCTGAGAAAATTGATAAATTATTCAATTAACTTTAACTATTAAATAACAACCCGCCAAGCCCCTATAGGGGATGTGATGTTACTTTCGTCTCTTAATATTATTTACAAGAGAAATTTATAATTCATTTCTTAAACCGCTTTTACATCCTTGCAATTTGTACTGATTTATAGGAATGGACACGAAGAGATATATGTTACATTTAATTTTTAGATTGGTATTTCCAATCTGTAAAGCTTTCTAACTATCAATTGTCAATTATCAACTGTTAACCATCAACTGTCTAGTATTAATTGAAACGTTACTTCATCTATTTTTCGTACAAAGGTACAGCTTACCATGGTTGGCAGATGCAGCCCAATGGAATTTCTGTTCAGGAAGTGCTCAGAGGAGCACAGAGTACAATTCTTCGTGCCGAAATTGAACTGATTGGAGCCGGACGTACTGATGCAGGTGTTCACGCCAAATTGATGGTAGCACATTTCGACCTGGAAGACGAATTGCCGACTGAATTTGATTTGCTAGCAAAACTCAACAGCTTTTTACCAAACGATATTGCTGTTTATAAAATAGTTGAAGTTCAACCAGATGCACATGCCCGTTTTGATGCCATTTCTCGTCGCTACGAATATCATGTCATTACTGCAAAAGATGTTTTCCGAAATGATCTGGCTACACGATTGAGCAATCAACACGATTTTGAAGCAATGAATGCAGCAGCTGAGACTTTGAAAGAATATCGCGATTTTACCAGTTTCAGCAAACTACACAACGATGCGAAAACAAATAATTGCAACGTTACACTTGCCAAATGGAAACAAGTTGGCGATATTTGGATTTTCAGCATTCAAGCCGATCGTTTTTTGAGGAATATGGTGCGTGCCATTGTGGGAACATTACTTGAAGTCGGTCGTGGAAAAATGACGATAGATGAATTCAGGGCAATAATCGAATCAAAAAATCGCTGCAATGCCGGCACATCAGTTCCCGCTCATGGTTTGTATCTTGTAGATATTCAATATCCTGAAAATATTTTTCTTCCTAATCCCTAAAAGGATTACAATATTAGTCCGTTCATAAGATATTTTTTATGCATTCTCAATTCTCAATTATAGATGTGATTATTACTCGCTTTTATTTCTGCAATTCTACTTGGATTATATGAAGTTTTTAAGAAAGTTTCCCTCGAAAAAAATGCAGTGATACCGGTAATTCTAGTTTCAATTTTATTTTCATGTCTTACCCTGACACCTTTTTTGTTTATCTCTGAATTTTTCCCCGCCCTGCTCAAAGGTTCTATCTTTTTCATTCCTCATGTCAATTTTCATGCTCATCTTCTATTCATTCTGAAAGCGTTTATTGTTCTAACATCGTGGCTTTTTGCTTACTTTGCCCTGAAACATCTGCCCATTTCGCTGGCGTCGCCTATTAAATCCACGCAACCGGTTTGGACTGTTTTGGGTGCAATGTTGATTTTTGGTGAAAAATTGAATTTTTATCAGGCTGCAGGTGTAGGAATTACACTGGTCTCCTTTTTTATGTTTTCTGTAGTTGGAAAAAAAGAAGGCATTTCATTCCGTACCAATAAATGGTTTTTGTTTTATTGTAATGGCAACACTAACCGGAGCAATTAGCGGTTTGTACGACAAGTTCCTGATGAAAAAATTTGATGCGATGTCTGTACAAGTTTATTATACATTCTTTCAAGCAATTATTATGGGAATCATCACCCTGTTTTTATGGGCACCAACACGAAAAAAACAACTCCCTTCAAGTTCAAATGGGCTATTGCCTTTATTTCCTTATTTCTGGTAACTGCCGATTTTGTGTATTTTTACCCACTTAGTTTAACTGATTCGATGATATCTGTTGTTTCTACCATTCGGCGGTCGGGTGTAATTGTTCCATTTATCTATGGTGTAATTGTAATGCTCGACAATAATATAAAACTGAAAGTCATCGATTTGATAGGTGTGTTGATAGGTATGATTCTTTTATATTTGGGTTCAAAATGACAAATTAATTTTAATTTAATTAAATAGCAAAATATCAGTGAGTTAATAGATTTTTTAAAAAATAAATCATCAATTTAATTAATTTTAAAATAAAATCAACAGAAAATGTTTGATAATTAGATGAAAATTAGTACTTTTGCAAGCCCAAATAATAACAGCGAAAAAATAAATTAAAATCACAGATATGAAAAGCGGAATTCATCCAGAAAACTATCGTCCGGTAGCATTTAAAGATATGTCGAATGGCGATACCTTTATTTCTCGTTCTACCGTTAACACAAAGGAAACTATAGATATTGATGGTGTAACATACCCAGTTGTGAAAATGGAAATTTCAAGTTCATCACATCCTTTTTACACAGGTAAATCGAAACTGGTAGATACAGCAGGACGTGTTGACAAATTTATGACTCGCTATGCAAAACGCATCGAAAGCAAAAAATAAATTTTTATTAAACCTAAAAAAGCCCTGAGCATTAAACGCTCGGGGTTTTTTATTGTATGCCGAGCATGGCGAGTGTATTTGACGGTGTAAGTCCGTTATGGGGGCTATCAGTTGACAACCATTAGCTTAAGGCAAGGGTGTCCATCGTTAGGTGGAATCTGAAAGAAGCC
>JACDZH010000490.1 GCA_013426815.1 Paludibacter sp. | reverse complement strand
GTTTTAGAAATTAAGAATTGAAAACATTTCTCTCAAAGCGGGTGCAAAAGTAGTCCCTTTTTTCTTAGCAACAAAATGTTTTTTGCTTTTATTTATGCTTTAAAATATTTTTATTAATTATTATATTGATAATAACCACTTTTGAAGGAAATAAAATATTTGAGAAAGACAAAATTAGATATATTATTTGTGTTGTTTTGCATATTTTAGAAGGTAAGATTGAATGAATATTTGAAAAGTTGAATGTAAAGGTTGAAATAATCTTCTGTTTTAATCTGAAAATTGAAAAAATTTGAAGCAATAAATAACACTAAAATGTATATTTTAAATCCGACTTACATGAAAGAAGCAATAAAAGGGTATTGATTGTTTAGGGAATTTAAAGTGTTTTTACTTGTAAAACTATTGTGACAAAATCAGAAAATGATAGAGTTGAAGACATAAAACTGAATAAATTCCTGCTAAATAAAATTTACTACACACATATATATCTGTATATTTGCGTATTATGTGATTTTTTAAATATTTACATCAAAGCCTTTGTCAATCCAAAAAAGTGCCGTATATTTGCACCCGCAATTGAAAGCTACATTTGAAGGTTGCAAATGACCAATTGGTCCATTCGTCTATCGGTTAGGACGCCAGGTTTTCATCCTGGAAAGAGGGGTTCGACTCCCCTATGGACTACAAAAACAAATAAAAATATAATTGTAATAAATTAAGATTGCCATGGCAAATCATAAATCATCTATCAAAAGAATTCGTCAAACCGACAAAAAAAAATTGCACAACCGTTATTATGCAAAAACAGCACGTAATGCTGTTCGTAACTTACGTGCAACTGCCGATAAAAGTGTAGCAGCAGAAATGTTACCAAAAATCAGTGCCATGTTGGACAAATTGGCTAAACGCAGCATTATCCACAAAAACAAAGCCAGCAACTTGAAATCAAGGTTAGCTGTTTATGTAAATAAATTGGCATAACTGCTTCTTATTTCAATCGAGTAGGAGAAACGGGATTAGTTCCCGTTTCGTCCTCTCACACCACCGTAC
>JACDZH010000141.1 GCA_013426815.1 Paludibacter sp. | reverse complement strand
AAAAATCAGTAGTGCCCAAACCACAAATTTTAAAAAATGAAGTGGTTGAAAATTATAAGCTTATGGATGGATAGCTGCAAAATTGGTTAAATACAAAATATATGTTTATTCTTGGTTCGATTTTTTTTATTAAATGGTAGGGGATATAATAAAGAGGGTTTCACTACAAGTATCGAAATAACCAAAGAACGGAAACTTATTTTTTACACTATCTCTAGAACTTCTTCCAACCCCTTCACCCAATAAGTTGCATTTTCCTTTTTAGTATCATAATGTGATGATAAATAAATTTGCCCTATTCCTGCACTTTTTGCTCCCACTATATCGGCAGCATAACTATCGCCAATCATTATTGTTTCAGTCGCTGTGGCGTTGTTTAACTCAAGTGCATACTCAAATATACGTTTATCAGGTTTTAGTGCTCCAGCAGCCTCGGAAAGTACAATATGCGTAAAGTAGTGTTCAATATTTGCTGATCGGAGTTTCTTATATTGAACTTCTACAAATCCATTTGAAATAATGGTAAGTGAATATTTGGGATACAAATAATCTAATAATTCAATAGCGAACGGAACGAGCATAGTTTTTGTATGAAGAATATCCAGAAACTCATCTCCAATTTGAGATGCCAGTTGGTCATTGTCAACACCCATTAATGCCAATGGATGTCGGAATCGTTCAAACATTAAAAATTCTTTTGAAACTTCTCCTTTACCATATAATTCCCAGAGTTCAAGGTTCTTTTTAGCATATATTTTGAAAAAGTGATTAAAATTTTCAAAATATCGATGTAATTTTTTGTTTACAAAAACTTCGTGCAATGACAACCTCGCATTGGAATGAAAATCCCAAAGTGTGTCGTCCAAATCAATAAAAACGTATTTATACATCGATTTCTCAAAAAATACCACTAACCCCCAAAGGGGGAATAAGAGATTCCAAAATCTCCCAAATTAATGAGAAAAATATCGTGATTCTAAGTTAGTTTTGTTATCTTTTTTCTTTTATCTAGTAAAATAAGGTAAATGAACTTACCTTATTCCGTACAATTTATCCTATCTTAGGGTGAGGGGTTTGGAACTCTTACTTTTTCCCCCTTTGTGGGTTAGGGGGGCTTTTTCAGGGACTTTACTCCACTTCTATGACTAAATATTTGCTAACACTCCAAAATTCTGAAGTATTTACAATCAACATCACAAAGTTATCGTTTTCCTTCTCTAAAGTGTATGACGATTTTGGATGCGAAGTAAGAATTTTAGCTCGGGTGGAATACAATGGAATAGATTTCGTATTTCGAGCATCTATGCGTACAAAATAGTTTTTATTGAAATCACTTTGCAAAACCCTTTGAGGGCTAAAAAAACCATCAGATGTGATTATTTTTTGTTCTTTCAATTCTTTTCGGGTGCCAAAAACATACCAAGCAGTATGAATAGTTTCGTCTTGTTCTTTAATTTTGGTTTCTTTTACTTTCACTTCAGTCGACAATTCTTCGACATTTTTTCCTAAATCAATTACAGTAGAACCTAACTGTGTAATAAGAGAATCTTTTGCAAGCAATTGAGCTTGTAAAATAGCTGTTTTTGCGGTTTCTTCTTCAAGTGATTCGCTAAGTCGTGATATAGTCCTTTCAAGTTCATTTGATTTGAAGCCGCTTTTTTTGAGTTTCTCTTTTAGTCGGGCAAGTTCATCTTTATTTGCCTGAAGCATTTCGCTCAGGTACACCATATCTTCGTTAATTTTTGTACGTTGATCATCGTTTAAATCTTGTCCAAGGGGCAGGATAGATATTGTATTTTGTGTATTTTTAATTTTTTCAATATTTTGCTCTATCAGATTCATTGCTGAAAAATAACCATCCACTTCGTTTTGAAGTGCCAGTTTTACATTCATTAATGAGTCGTTTTGAGCTTTAAGCGATTTATAATCAGATGATTGTTTACCACACGAAGTCAATAAAACAAGTAGAATTGTAATTGAAAAAAAAGTTGGTTTCATTTAGAGAAGTATAGTTAAATACATTGAAATAGTAAATATTATTCGATAATAAAAGAATTAAAATACAAATTATTCGTATTATTTTAAATAATGATTCTTAATTGTTAATTCTTAATTGTTTACGAGTGCAAAGGTAATATTTATTCTTCAAATCCAGCAACAATTATCACAATTTCTCCTTTTGGATTATGTTCTGTGAAGTATTGAACCAATTCACGTAAATTACCACGTTTTGTTTCCTCAAAAAGCTTTGAAATTTCTCGTGAAACTGAAGCTTTTCTATCATATCCAAGCACTTCCGAAAGTTGTGTTAAGGTTTTTACCAATCGGAATGGAGATTCATAAAAAATCATTGTTCTCGATTCATTTGCCAAGAGGTTAATTTTTGTTTGTCTGCCTTTTTTCTTAGGCAGAAAACCCTCGAAACAAAAACGATCGTTGGGCAGTCCAGAAGCAACTAGAGCTGGAATTAGTGCTGTGGCACCAGGCAAACATTCTACATCTATACCATTCTCAATACATTGTCGAACAACCAAAAAGCCAGGATCGGAAATGGTAGGTGTTCCTGCATCGGAGATTAATGCTACAATTTGACCATTTTTAAGGCGTTCCACAATATTTTCAACCGTTTTATGCTCGTTGAATTTGTGATGCGATTGCATGTGGGTTTTTATATCGAAATGTTTCAGCAGAAATCCACTTGTTCGTGTATCTTCAGCTAAAATTAAATCAGCTTCTTTCAGTACACTAATAGCACGAAAAGTCATATCTTCTAAATTTCCAACTGGAGTCGGAACAACGTATAATTTCATGATATCCCCCTCAATCTCCCGAAAGGGGAAAAAATTAATATATTCATTTTTTTAATTATCAATTAAGTAATTTGCAAAATATAATGCACTATTAATACCACTCCTATATTTGTTTACTAAAGGAAAAACGCAAATTCGATGATTCAAAAAATAAAAATAGTGCTGTATGTCAGAATTTTACGTCTTAGTGACTTTGCGAACTTTGCGTTCAAAAATGAAATATTGAATTATCGGAGTGGACTCACTATTTAAAAAGATTTTTATTAATGGGCAAAAATCATATTTTAATACATATATATTTTCACTATCTTTATAATTCCATCTTTGAGGTTTGGGGGCTCTTAAAGGAATCTTCGTCTTACTATTTGATAAAAATCCTCTGCCGATTCATTCTCAATTGTCCAACCATATTTCGATTGAAGAAAAGATTCAGCTTCGGACAAAGTAGCTAATTGATTGAGATACGTTAATGTTTTGTTCATTTCCTCACCATTCCCACGAAATAATTCCCTTTGAAATCGGAAACGATCGCCAATATTAATAGCCTGTTTTATATCACCAATCTTTTTGTTTGCCAACGTGGAACTGATGGAATTATCAGCTTTCGATAATAATTCGTTTCTTGTATGTGTGGTGGAAAAATTCTTTTCTCCTAAAATTGTTTTTCTCGTTTCTTCAACAGCAATTTCAAT
The DNA here is from genome assembly GCA_013426815.1 of Paludibacter sp. Taxonomy (GTDB): domain Bacteria; phylum Bacteroidota; class Bacteroidia; order Bacteroidales; family Paludibacteraceae; genus Paludibacter. The sequence goes on along the minus strand of JACDZH010000141.1, from coordinate 5,202 downwards.
TTCAAGTTCGGTTGTTGTTTCAGTTAATTTTATATCATCCCTGTTTTCAAGTATATCGGTCTCATCTATTTCGTTAACAAGTTCCGAATCTACAATTGACACCTGCACCTCATTAATTTCAGTTTTTTCATCAATATTCTGAACCACAATTTCTTCTAAAATTTCAGTTTCAGGAATATCCTTATTTGCTTCAGGTATTTCAATAATTTTTATATCTTCCACAACGGAATTAATTTCAACAAATTCCGATAAAAAAGGCTTTTCTACCGTTTCTGGAATTAAATCAAGTCCATCAATGTCAAAATTATTGTTACTTAATTGCTGAATATACGATTGTATATCATTTGTTTTTCTTTGTGCCAACAGTATAATGGCTTTAGGATATTCTGTCATTTCCAGAAAACCCTCGGTAATCATATCCAACTCTTGAATATCTTTTCTCAGTAATGTAACAATTAATTTTCTGTTCATATCTTTTTTGGTAAAAACGAGTTCTATCCTTATAATTTTTATTTAACTTTGCAGTTGTAATAGAATTTATTTCATATTACTTGTTATTCTGATTTATATGAATCGGGTACAAAGGTAATATAAATATCAGGAAAAAATAAACAATTATTGCACTAATTTACAACAAAATAACATGATTTATTCAGAACTTAACCATCCAATTCAGCAAAAACGTGGTAGTATAGAAGTAATCTGCGGTTCAATGTTCTCAGGAAAGACTGAAGAACTAATTCGCCGACTGAAACGAGCTAAATTTGCAAAGCAACAGGTAGAAATATTCCAGCCCAAAATTGATACCCGTTATTCCGAAGATGAGGTCGTTTCGCATGACCGAACAGCCATTCGTTCAACCCCGGTAGAATCTTCGGGAAGTATTATACTTATGTCGGGCGAAGTGGATGTGGTAGCAATTGATGAAGCTCAATTTTTTGATGACGGTTTGGTAGAAGTTTGTACACATTTAGCCAATCAGGGCATACGGGTAATTGTAGCAGGTTTGGATATGGACTTCAAAGGAATTCCGTTTGGTCCTATGCCAGCTCTTTGTGCCATTGCCGAAGATGTATTTAAGGTACATGCCATCTGTGTTCGTTGTGGAGCTTTGGCTTATGTATCCCATCGATTGGTAGATAGTGAAAAGCGAGTACTATTAGGCGAAATGACTGAATACGAACCAATTTGCAGGGATTGTTTTTCAAAAGTTTAATTTTGGAATTCTCTCCAAAAATTATTAGCACACAGCATATTCAGACCAAACGAAAAAACACGATAAATATAAATTACATATATACCTAATTATCTGACAATTGAAAATAATCATGTAAAAATATTTAGTGATAATCTGACAATTTTGTGTATTTTGTGTGGAAATACTGGCTTTTCGCAGGAGACTAATTAATATAAATTTCACGAAATTGGCTTATATTTAAGACTTTTTAAAAACATAAATTTATGACCAAAACACCATATACTTTCGATCGGGTAGTGCGTTTACTTATCGGTCTAGGCATTCTGATTTTACTCTTTCTTACTATTCAACGGTTGAGTAATGTTTTATTACCATTTTTCATAGCCTGGCTGTTGGCATATTTACTGGAACCATTGGTTCAATTTTTTCAATTTAGATTAAAATTCAAAAATCGAATATTATCTATTGCTTGCACTTTATTTGTTTTTTTTGGTACTATAATCGGTGTTATTTGGTTTCTGACACCAATAATAACGAATGAGATTTTAAAACTTTCTGAATTGGTAATATTTTATTCTCAAGAATTAAATGTTAATAACTATCTACCAATTGCTTGGCAAAACGAAATACAAAGATATCTTTCTCATTTAAATCTACAAACAATACTTCATGACGATAACTTAATGAGTGGGGTAAAAAATCTAACACCTCATTTATGGAACTTCATAAACAGTTCGCTTAATTTTATTATAGGACTGGCTGTAGTGTTTGTAATATTCTTGTACCTTGTTTTTTTATTACTCGATTTCGAAACCTTTAACACAAACTGGCTTCATATTGTACCCTCCAAATACCGAACCATTCTTTCTGAAATCACATTTGACATGAAAACCGGTATGAATCGATATTTCAGGGGTCAGGCATTGATATCATTAATTGTAGGAATACTCTTCGCTATTGGATTTAGTATTATTCAATTACCTTTAGCCATAATTATGGGATTGCTGATTGGTTTATTTACAATGGTTCCATATTTAAAATCCATTCTTGTTCTTCCATGTATTGTACTCGGTTTTTTACAATCGGTTGAATCCGAAAAACCTTTTTTGTCAATCATGCTTGGTATTGTAATTATCTTTATTATCATACAAACGATAGAAGATTTATTGATTACACCAAAAATAATGGGAAAAGTAACCGGACTTAATCCCGCAGTTATTCTACTTTCATTATCAATTTGGGGTTCGCTAATGGGTGTAGTAGGTATGATTATTGCACTACCAATGACCACTTTAATAATTTCGTACTATAAACGATTTGTGTTGAAAGAATTTCAAGACTCAAATATTGAAACTACTGATAAGGAAACAAATAAAACTCCACCTCAATTAAAATAATGTTATAGGAAGGTTTCCAAAAATGTTGGAATTGTACCGTTATAAGCTTAACATAATTTGTTTATTTACACTTATAGTTACAATTGTTAACTTAACGATGCATTTATATAATTTAACATATTGACTATTAAATAACTTCAAACAAAATTTGCGCGCTATATTAAACTTTTGAATCGAACAAATTATAATAATATATGTTTCATATATACAATTTAAGTTATATTTATTCTGTTTTTTATCTTATATTTTAAGTTTTAATTAAATTTGCATCATTATATGAAGAAGTCAACAATCTGGACGCTTATAATTACAATGATTTTAACATTTGTAGGGTTAATTGCCTTACAAGCTCGATATGTAAGGATAAATGCAGAAATGATAGAAAATCAATTCAATGAAAACGTTCAAAGAAGTCTATTTCAAACAGTTAGTCTAGTTGAAGAAAATGAAGCACTCGAATATCTTGGTCAAACTTTAGAGGGAACTGACTATTCCGATGGTAAGAATAAATTATTGAGCATGGATGCGCAAAACATACGGTTGAAAAGCAATATTGACAGTATGGCCAAAAATCCGAAATTAACTCCGGATCAACTCAATCGACCGAACATTCGACTTTCGACACGACATGGCAAAGCAACCATTGAAGAAACTTCACATTATTTACAAGAGAAATTTCAACAGAATTTCTCAAGATCTAAAACAATTCTCGATCAGGCAGTATTCAGATGGTTGAGAGAAACAGACCAAAAAGAAATTAACGAGCGTGTTAATTTTCAAGAATTAAATGGGATTTTGGAACGTATATTTCTGAATAATGGGGTAAAATTGCCATTCTATTATTCAATAGTAGACAAACAAGGAAAAATAATTTATAATTGCCACAAGGAAATTCAACAAGATGATGAAAACACTAATAATAACGTATACACTCAGAAACTTTTCCCATTCGAAGAGTCAAATCAAACGGCATATTTACAGGTAATATTCCCAACCAAACAGAATTTTATTTTAAGTTCAATGACTTTGCTGTTGCCTTCAATAGCATTAATAACAGTTATTCTGATTATATTTATTGTAGCCATCATTATCATTTTCAGACAAAAGAAATTGAATAACATGAAAAATGATTTTGTAAATAATATGACACATGAATTCAAAACACCAATATCTACAATTTCGTTGGCTTCGCAAATGTTACAAGACCCCGGAGTGGGTAAAACGCCCGAAACTCTGAAACATATTTCCAATGTAATAAGAGACGAAACAAAACGGCTGAGTTATCAGGTAGAAAAAGTATTACAAATGGCAATTTTCGAGAAAGAAAAATCGACTTTAAAACTAAATGAAATTGAAATAAATTCGTTAATTACAGATATAATTGGTAATTTTTCGCTCAAAGTAACTAGTAAGGGTGGCAAAATTGACTCCAAACTGAAAGCTACTAGGGATGTGGCTTTAATTGACGAAGTGCATTTTACAAACGTTATTTTCAATTTAATGGATAATGCACTTAAATACTGTGATAAACCTTTGTTATTATCTATCGAAACTTGGAACGAAAAAGATAATTTACTTATTAGTATCGAAGACAATGGCATTGGCATTAATAAGGAAGACCTTAAAAGAATTTTTGAAAAATTTTACAGGGTATCAACAGGGAATCTTCACAATGTAAAAGGCTTTGGATTAGGTCTGGCTTATGTTAAGAAGATTGTAACAGAGCACAGAGGATCCATAAAAGTGGAGAGCGAATTAAATATCGGAACTAAATTTACTATTACAATACCAACATTAAAAAATTATGAATTATGACAGACGAAAAAGTTAAAATCTTGTTGTGCGAAGATGATGAAAATCTTGGCATGTTATTAAGAGAGTATTTGATTACAAAAGGGTACGATGCAGATTTGCAACCCGATGGCGAAGCTGGTTATAAAGCTTTTTCACGCAACAAATACGATTTATGTGTACTAGATGTAATGATGCCTAAAAAAGACGGATTTGCATTAGCAGCTGATATCCGTTCAATGAATACGGAAGTGCCTATAGTTTTCCTTACTGCAAAATCGATGAAGGAAGATATTCTTCAGGGTTTTAAATTGGGTGCCGACGATTATTTGTCAAAGCCATTTAGCATGGAAGAATTATTGTATCGTATCGAGTCAATTATGCGCCGCGTGAAAGGTAAAAAAGCAAAAGATATAGTCATATATCAGCTTGGAAAATTCACTTTCGATGCACAAAAACAATTGCTGGTATATGATGATGAGTCGAAAAAACTTACTACCAAAGAGTCTGAATTATTGAACTTGCTAGCAGCAAATGCCAATAACATTTTGGAACGCAATTTTGCATTGAAAACCATTTGGGTAGACGATAATTATTTCAATGCACGTAGCATGGATGTGTATATCACCAAATTACGTAAATTAATCAAGTCAGATCCTAATGTGGGAATAATCAACATACACGGAAAAGGATACAAATTAATTGCTCCAGTTGTAAAAGAAGATTAATTAGGATCTCAACATTCCACAAATTGGAATTGGAATTAGTAGTATTGCGCTAACTTTTAACTTTAACTTATAAGTACTTGTAAAACAG
>JACDZH010000489.1 GCA_013426815.1 Paludibacter sp. | reverse complement strand
AGTTTTCTTTATGAGAACTTCCCTTTTTTCTGTTTTATTTGTCGGTCAGTAGTGTAAATTTATATATGAAGATGCAATAGTATTTAAAGATGGTCTAGCATGTGTAAAAAATTGTGGCAGATGGGGTTTAATTAACAAACAAGGTAAGGCAATAACAGAATCAAAATACTCGAATAAAATTTCTTTTAGCGAAGGATTAGCAATAGTCTATTTAGGCGGAAAATATGGTTTTATTGACAAACTGGGTTTTGAGGTTATAAAGCTGGAATATGAAAACGTAATGTCATTTCATGATGGTTTGGCTTGTGTTTTTATTGATTCAAAATATGGATATATAAACAAGAAGGGGGAAGTTGTTGTACCTATAATTTACGATGTAACAGAGTACTTTATGGGCTCACATGATTATAATTTTTATTGTGGTTTAACAGCGGTGAAACAAAATGATAAATATGGTTTTGTTGATAAAAAAGGGAATGTCAAAATTCCAATCATTTACGATTCGGTAGGATATTTCAATGAGAATTTAGTTTCTGTGTGTTTAAATCATAAGTATGGATATTTAAATAATTTTGGTGAGATTGTGGTGCCATTAATATACGATTTTGCAACAAGTTTTGAAGATGGTTTTGGTGAAGTAAGATTAAGAAGAAAATATGGTTTTGTAAATAGAAAAGGCGAACTTGTAATTCCATGTCAGTATGATATGACTAAGTGTTTTGGTGAAGGATATGCTGCAGTTCGTTTAAACAATAAATTCGGTTTTATAAATTCTGTTGGAGAATTAGTATTACCATTTATTTTTGACAATCCTTATTTTGGTGGGGGTTATGAGTATGATTTTTCAAAATACGAATTATATTTATTTAAAGGTGGAGAATGTTTAGTGTCATTCGATTCTAAATTTGTAGCAATAAACAAAGTTGGTGAGGTTTTGCGCGAAGTCAATGTTTCTTGGTATGTTGAATAATTTTGATTTGTAAATTCAAAAAAAGTATACTTTAGAGATTATTTGAATTAATTTGTTATATGGTTGTTTATCAACAATATTCATTT
>JACDZH010000140.1 GCA_013426815.1 Paludibacter sp. | reverse complement strand
TGAAAGACAAATGTAAACTTTTTTCTTTAGGTACAACACCCGATACTCATAAATACTTTTCAGAATGGACTCAGTATTTAATTATTTTAATAGCTTGATTTCCATAATAACCACAAATTTTTGCAATGTAAACACTGATTTCTGCTCCGATAAATGATTCACATCAATTGTTCTAAAACCTTTAACATCTTGACAATATAATAATTTTCCGGTTAAATTAACTAATTCAAACTTATTCATACCTTCGGGAATTTAAAGGGTAAAATTTTTTGAAAATGGATTAGGGTATATGCTAACAATGCTATTGCTTATAAGCTGTGGAGTATCATTTGCAGTATGTGTTTTAACTAAGAATAGGCTTCGTAAGCATTTAATGTTAGTTGGGAAATATTCTTTTCGCCAGTATTAAATGTTTTATCTAAATTACCATTTATACGTTGGTAATTGCCATTCATCGTAAATGTTTTTGATGAAGTGCTTCCGTTAGCTATTACCATTCCATTTTCAAACTCGCGACTGAATACATCTGCACATTCTTTGAAAAGCATGAGTTGATCAACCCAAATTATATCCAATTGGGAACCCACAAAAAATTTCAGGGAAGAACTTGAACTACTTGTTTGTTTCCAGCATAACACATGCTTGCTCCATCCTTTTGTAAGCAATAAACGAACGTTCATGGTACCCATATTCAACCGAATAATTTTATTCGTTACAGAACTATTAATGGCAATACAAAGCGTATATTCTTGATTGGAATTTAATGTAACAGCACCACTTGTTGCAGTCGCACCTACCATTGACAAATTTGTATTTGGTTTGGTTGGGGTAATTTTTAACGAAGCGTTGCCTTCATACTTTTCATCTATTACTTTGCTTATTGAAGTTTTATATCCTGTCCAGGAAATTGTACCCGATTCAAAATCACCATTTGGAAACAAGTTTTTTGACTTATCAAAATCAGTTTGAGTTATATTTCTTTTATAGGGACCATTGGCTTTTCCCAACCATTTATTGTTCTTCCTAATGTCAGTTGTATTGGATTTAAGTACAGATTCACCAAATTTATCTTCAGGACTCAAGTAAACTGCATCTTCATCGAAGTAGTGAAAGGCATCACCGAATCCGTTTTGGTTAGCAAAAGTAAGTCCATCAAACATCATGGTCATTGCAAAAGCAAAACGTGCGGGCGTATTACTAGTTTCTACATCATCGCCTTGATATAACATACTTGACCCTTTATTCTCAATTTCTGATATTCTAGGTGATATGGTGCTCTGATAAATTTGAACTTTCAAACCACTAATATAATAACCGATGCGGTCATATTTTGACCATATTGCACCATCCTCAATCATATTATTCGACCACGCACCTTCTAATTGAGAACCATTATTTTGTGAAAGACCAAATGCATCGGCAGATCCACCAAGTATTACGGCATTTGTTCTTCCTCTGCTGTCCATTCCTTTACGAACTTCTTTATAAAAAAGTTCCAATCCATCCCCCCAATGATTAACACCATTGTCATCTATACCCCAGTCGGCAACCCCATCATTGTCGAAATCAGAATTACGGGTGTTAGATCTTCCACCATCTACAAAATTGTAAAAGTCAGCATCATACAATATGCTATCACATGCTGAAATAGAAACTCCGGTTGCGTCTTTTTCGTAGTTATTTGCTAACCAGGCAGAAAAAGCCTCGTGCCCTTTTTTCCCATTCGCATCTATGGGGCATCGTGTCGAAAGATTATATACCCATAATTCAATTTCAGGTCCATTACCTGTTTGATGCCGTGCTATTAGTGAACCAGAAGGCCATGTTTTTGCGAAACTTTTATAAGCTCTGCTATCAATTGTAATCGTTGAGCCAGACTTAGTAATTTTAACTTGTTCGGCACTTTCCCATGAATCAATAGGACGAATCACATAGTAATAAGTACCTGACTCAATTTTTGAAGGATCTGATACAGTTATTTGTATGCCTGCACCACTTCCAATCTCGGCAGACAAGGCAGTGTAGGGTTTATACGCCCAATGCCCTGCAAAAATTTGATTGTTGGCAGTTGCCGGTCCGGAAGTAACAAAAGGATAACTTGTAGCCTGATTACCTGGTTTTTCAGTCCAACCCTGATAGGCTTGTGGACTATAAACACGCAAAAAGGATAGATTAGGATTCAAGGTATGAGCTGCAATAATGGTCGAATTAATTAATGGTTTAGTACCCACAATATCAAAACAGGCTAACTGAGCACTTGAAATTAATTTGTTCATTAAATTTCCGGTACTGCGACGTGGATAAGCTTCCAACTTTGAAAGTTTATTAGTCTGAACCCTTGTAACCATATTTGCAGTAGGCTGATCGGATAACCAATCGAATGTTGTTTCATAAACTGGTTGAGCAGCATACACCTTACAACCAATAAAGAAAAAACCAATTACAAAACCTATTAATCGGTAATTTTTTATAATCTCATTCATCCTGATACTTTTAAAAAAAAATAGCTTTTCCACTTCGGTCAAGTTGTCATGTAAATGGGTTGATTTTTTTAGGAGCTTACAAAAATTGACAAAATCAAGTTAATTTGCTGATTGTAAATTAATTACGTATTTTACCCTTTAACAAAAGGGATAAATAGTTAAAATCAATATGTTCTGTTTTTTTTTAAATCTTCAAATGTATTTAATTTCAAATATTGTCAAAACGATAAATACAAGTTGAGAAATAATTTGTATTTGGTTCAAGTACCACACTTGGAAAGTGTGATTGATTTGGACTGTCAGGGAAATGTTGTGTTTCGAGGCAAAAAGCTGTACGGAAATTATATGGCACATCTTTTTTACCTTTATCCGATCCGTTTAGAAAATTTCCACCATAAAACTGTATACCCGGTTCGTTTGTCAATACTTCCATCATTCTGCCCGATTCAGGGTCGTAAATTTTTGCAGCTATTAACAAATCATCAATATTTTCTGTTTTCAACACCCAGTTATGGTCGTAACCTTTACCAACTTTCAATTGTTCATTGTCTGTTTCTATGCGTAATCCGATGGCAGTAGGACTTGTAAAATCGAAAGGAGTACCACTCACAGGAGCAATTTCCCCAGTTGGAATAAGACCGCTATCAACTGGTGTATAATAATCGGCACAAATTTGAAGTACGTGATTATTAATAGTTTTGGTCAAATCACCTGTAAGATTGAAAAACGAATGATGTGTGAGATTAAGAATAGTTGTTTTATCGGTTGTAGCCGAATAGTCAATTCTCAACTCATTGTTGTTGGTTAAAGCATAAATCATTGTAACCTGAACTGTACCAGGGAAGCCATCATCGCCATCTGCCGATATATAAGTCATTTCAACAGTTTGTTCATCAACCTGTTTAGCAGTCCAATACACATTATGGAATCCTTTTTCACCCCCATGTAAAGAGTTTTCACCATTATTTTTAAGTAAAGAGTAGATTTTATTATCCAATTCAAATTGAGCTTTTGCAATTCGGTTTCCGTACCGACCAATAGCAGCTCCGAAATATTTTTCGTTCGAGTTTAAATAACCATCGAGCGAATCGTAACCAAGTACAATATCCTCCAATTTTCCTGATTTATCAGGAGTCAATAAGCGTATAATACGTGCGCCATACTCAATGATATGAGCCTCCAGTCCGTTTTGATTTTTAATGGTAAATGTTTTCACGATGTAATTTTTTATAAAGTTTCAGTTTAGTAAGTATCAAAAAAGCACTTTTGTGGACATGTTTAAACATGTTATAAAACACATTTTTAAGTTCACAGTAATTCACTACTACATTTATTATTCCCAAATAGGAATAATCCACAAATATTTTTTTTCAAATAAGCTATTTTTTTGCTTTAAGTTGATTGTCAAAAAAAAATAAGATATAACAACCGCCATGCAGGTATTTCCCAATTGTAATTTTCGCCTCCATTAACTTCGGTGCTTGAAACTAATTTGTTGCCATTAAATATTTTTAGGAACTTTTTGGTTGCTCCTGGAACTTTTAGGGCAACAGTTGTTCTTGTTGTAAGCATATTAGTTGCAAAAACACTTACATTACCTATACTATCCTGCCATGTGATGTTAATTAAAGTTTTTGGTGCTGAATGAATAAGTGGTTTGAGCAAACGACCATAAAACAAATATGCTTTGGCTCTGTTTTTCATGGCTTTGAAATAATCGGCAAGTAAATTTTTAGCATTTGCTGAAAACATACCGGACTGATATAGAGATTATATTGTAGATTGCCAAAATGCCATTCCGGGTAGTTGTCCATAAATAAGCATTGCAGCCAAATCGTCGTCAGTTGCAGTTCCTTGCATCCAGCCAAATCCATATATTGAGCTTACAAAATCGTGATAAACATAGTGAAATAATGGAATATATGTCGTGTCATTCAAAGATTTATAATTTCGAACCTGATAACCTTGTATTTTCATATTAAAAAGTTCAGTAGGCCATTCCTTTGTAAGATAAAAATAAGTAATATTTCTGCTTTTTGCTTCTGCTATTATTTCAGAGTAAACCTTACTCATAACATCAATTTGCCAACTTCCATAAGGTATGAGATGACCAAGACTTTTGTTAAAACTAGCTCCATCCAAAGCCATTAATTGATCGAAATCATTGTGAATAGCGGTAATACCAAGATCAAATAAGGTTTTAGATGTTTCCTGCATAAAAGTTTTAATATATTCGGTACCACGGCAAAGAAAAACCTCAATACGACCTTCCAGATTAAGTGTTTCTAATGATCCATCAAGTTTTGTCCGACACAAATTAACACCATTATCAGCGACAAAGAAATTCTCTAGCAAAACAGTTTGAGCAACGGCATTTGGAATTTTTACCGGATCGTAAATTAAGCTACGCTTCTAGTGGTAACTTTCGATACACCCTGCATGTACAATACCTTTTGTTTTGAATCCATAACTATTCATATTTTTATACGGATCATTTCAAACACTTACCGGAAAATATTCTATACCTGCATTCTTGTAGTGTTTTTCCCAATGTGACAGTTCATAAATTTCTCCTGTTCCAAACATATCAGCCCATTCTTTTATAGTAGCCGCAAGTATAGAAATGTTCTCGAGTGTAATTTGACCTGTAAAAATCAGAGATATTTGGTGTAATAATTCAGGAACATCTTTTCGATTAAGTAATGGAGTGGTCGACCAACTTTGCTGAAATGTCCAATTACGGTAAATTTCGGCGGCATCCTGTAATTGATTTCCACAAAGTGTCATACGTGTATTGTAGGTCGATTTCCAGTTACTGCTTTCGTAAGGCATTAAATGAAGATCTGACAGATTCGAATAATTACCATTATTGATATATCCGAAAGACTTTACATGCCCTTTGGTATAATTAGTCCAAAGCATATCACCTCCGCAGATCCTAGGCAAGCCGACATTTGTATGGATTGCTACCCAGGATATGACTTTGTAAATGGAGACATAGAACTTTCCATACCAAAAATTCGTCCTTCATAAGCCGGATCAATAAATTTCTTACCACTACTTGTTATTCTGTATCTTGGAAAATCCACTTTACTTACGTAATAATCCTTATTTTTCAATTCCATATTGATATTTCATAAAATTTCAGCTTTATTTCCATTCAACTGTATAGTAACATTCACTTTAGCAGTATTGTTATCATACACATATTGAACCTGCTCTGTGCTTGTATTTACAAGTATTATTTCAGTTGAATGGAAATCTGTGGATTTTAAGAACTAACTAATTGAAAAGTAGAAGCGTTAACATAACTAATTTCAAAAAAACCATTACAGTTTGCATAATCTGAAACATGTTGAAAGTTACGTTTTTTATCGTATAGGGAGTAAATAATCTTTCCATCAGTAATTAACAAAATACTATCGTTTTTGATTTCTATAGCTTTTAGAGTATTAATTACACTAAACAATAGAATCGTATTTATGTAGATAATAAATGATTTCATATTTATATTATACAGATAATAATTCGATTTTTTATAGAGACTAAAATAATTAAAACGACTAATACTTAATAATTCTTTTTATTAAATATTCATCTAAATAATTGATTTTTAAGAAGTAAATACCTGCTTCCAATCCATTCAAATAGAGGTTTCGTGTATTATTCTTACAAATTAAAGTTTTGCCTGTAATATCCATTATCTCAACCTTCCAATTTGCAATATCATTATCTATATTAATATTCAACTCGTTAATAACCGGATTGGGATAAACCGGAATATCTTTTTTGTTTGCAATCACTTGATTCGTTGCAGTAAGTTGATTATCAGAAAAAATAATATATGACAACCGCCATGCAGGTATTTCCCAATTGTAATTTTCGCCTCCATTAACTTCGGTGCTTGAAACTAATGTGTTGCCATTAAATATATTTAGGAACTTTTTGGTTGCTCCTGGAACTTTCACGGCAACAGTTGTACTTGTTGTAAGCATATTGGTTGCAAAAACACCTACATTACCTATACTATCCTGCCATGTATTGTGTATTAAAGTAGTTGGTGCTGAGCTGATAAGTGGTTTAAGCAAACGACCATAAAATAAATATCCTTTGGCTCTTTTTTTCATTGCGCCGAAATAATCTGTGAGTAGAGTTTTGGCGTTGGTTGTTAGTAAGTCTGCTCTATTAGGTGATTTAATAGTCGCCTGCCAAAATGCCAATGCAGGGAGTTGACCATAAATGAGCATAGCTGCGAGTTCATCGTCATTTGCAGCATTATTTGCTGCGGTATTTTGCATCCAACCATATCCATAAAGTGAACTTATGTAGTCGTGATATATATAAAGGTATAATGGAATTTGAGTTGGATCATTCAGAATTTGATAGTTACGAACCTGATTACCATGTAGTTTCATGTTAAAAAGTTCAGTTGGCCATTCTTTTGTAAGATAAAAATCTGTAATATTTCTACTTTTTGCTTCTGCAATTATATCAGAGTAAACTTTATTCATTACATCAATTTGCCAACTTCCATAGGGTATAGGATGTCCATGACTTTTATTAAAACATAATCCTTCTAATCCCATTAACTGATCATAATCATTATGAATAGCACTAACCCCTAAATCAAATAAAATTCTGGATGTTTGTTGTAAAAAAGTTTTACCATAATCGGTACCACGACAAAGGAAAACCTCGTTACGACCCTCTATTTCAAATGTTTCTATTGAACCATCAAGTTGTGTTCTACATAAATTTGAACCATTATTAGCGACAAAGAAATTCTCTAGCAAAACATTTTGAGCATCGGCATTTGGAATTTTTACCGGATCATAAATTAAGCTACGTGTCCAATGATAGCTTTCGATACAACCTGCATGTACAATACCTTTTGTTTTGAATCCATTACTATTCATATTTTTATACGGATCATTTCCAACACTTACCGGGAAATAATCTATGCCAGTATATTTATAATGTTTTTCCCAATGAGTAGGTTCGTAAATTACCCTAGTTCCAAACATATCAGCCCATTCCTTTAAAATAGCTGGAAGAGTTGAGAGGTTTTCGAGTGTAATTTGACCTGTAAAAGTCAATGGAATTTGATGTAATAATTCAGGCACATCTTTTCGGTTTCGTAAAGGTTTATTTGACCAACTTTGTTGTAATGCCCAATTGCGATATATTTCGGCAGCATCCTGCCATTGATTCCCACAAAGGGTCATTCTAGTATTGTATGTCGATTGCCATCTACTGTTTTCGAAAGGCATTAAATGATGAACTGACATATTTGAATAATTTCCACTTCTGATATATCCAAAAGACTTTACATGTCCATTTATATCATCAGTCCAAAGCATAACACCTCCGGCAGATCCTAGGCAAGCCGACATTTGTATGGATTGCTTCCCTGGATATGACTTTGTAAATGGAGACATAGAACTTTCCATACCAAAAATTCGTCCTTCATAAGCCGGATCAATAAATTTCTTTCCACTACTTGTTATTCTATATCTTGGAAAATCAACCATGCTAATGTAATTTTCAATATTTTTTAACTCCACATTGATATTCCATAAAATTTCAGCTTTGATGCCATTTATCTGAATAGTTACAATTATTCTTGCAGTATTATTTTCATAGGCATACTGAGCCTGATTGGTACTAGAACTTATAAAACTTATTTGATTCGTTAAAAAATCTGTCGATTTTAAAGTACCAATTGGCTGTAAAGTTGTTGCATTGACATAAGATATTTCAAAAAAGCCATTGGTGTTTGCATAATCTGAAACATACTGGAAATATTTTTTTCTATCAAATAAAGAGCTAATATTCACTCCATCTGTAACCAACAAAATACTGTCGTTTTGTATTGTAATTGCATTTAACTTTGGGAAAAAAATAGTAAATGTTACGATAAAAAATAGTAATGCTTTCATACGGATTTATTAATTTAGAGTATTAATTTATCCATATTTTTTATTAAAAATATGGATATACATGTTTATAATTACTAAAGAAAAAAAACAGAATTTTGTGGACACTTAAAAGCATGTTGTTCAACATAAAAAAAGTCAACTCTCAATGCAATGATACATTGATAGTTGAAGATATTTGTTGTCTAAAATGAATAAACTTATATTTATGTTCGTTAATTAATTAATTAATTAATATGAGTATCGGGTGTTGTACCTAAAATTCATTTTTATAGCTAACACAAG
>JACDZH010000139.1 GCA_013426815.1 Paludibacter sp. | reverse complement strand
TCGCAGTGCCTTCCGGGCATCGACAGCGTCCAGTCCGGGTTGGTTAACGGCCTGCCGGCGCTGGCCCTCCTCACCGGCTCATATCCGCTGATATGGAATCTTCTCAGCACAATAAAAAAAATCTCTTACACTGCGCTTTACTGTTTTAATCCTGAAAATCTGCCAATCATTTCAATAGCCTACCGGGATTTATCACTTACCTGAAGGAGCAAGTGTAGAGAAACTCACCGGCCACACGTTGAAATGGACAAAGATGACCACGTCCGCGCCTGCTATCTTCATGCCTGCCTTAAGAATGTGCCGCGTGATTTTCTGACAAACACCTCGCTTCGAGAACGGTTCGGCATTGAAGAACAAAATCTCTCGACGGCATCTCGTTTGATTCGGGATGCTATCGAAGTGCGGGCCATCTTTCCATATGATCCTGCTGCACCAAAATTGATGAAATATGTTCCCTGGTGGGCTGCACCGGCACCTGATGGTGGCCGATCATGATTTGTTTGCGTACTCACCCAAAGGATGTCGAGGGGGTACTTGACGGGTACTTGACAGGGGACATGAGCTTCAAAGGTTTTCTTATGGTAAATCTTATTATTTCATCATGTTGCATTCAGCAGCTGTACTTGATGAGTACTTGCTTGCTATGACTCTTGCTGTGGCAAAGACATGACCAGTATCAACCGTTTCTCCTCACGCCGCCAGAGGCTCGACCATGCATTTCTCGCCGACCGACTCCGAGGGGCAAAATCTTACAAACGCATAGCTGCCAGCGGCTAAAGCAAGGACTTTTATGGCTTCACTGGTATCTATACTTATACGGGTATTCTATGATTCTTCAGAGTTGAGTACTCCTTGATTTTGCTATCACTAAAAAGCGGCAAAACAAGCTGTCCTTTTTAATCCCGCCACCCGTTTAAGTTGGCATTATTCATTTGGATTGTGCTGCGCTTTACAGTACAACTACAGTGCTTACGCATAGCGAGTGTAGTAGATGATTTGAGCCTATTGCGAGGAAACAATATTGCGATTCCTTAGCAAGATGCCTATTTGATGACGGCCGAACGTCAGTCAAACCCGTTAAGAAGATACTTTCGGTTACAAGACTTGCAATAAATAAAAATAACCATGAACACCAAAGAACTTATCGACCGTATCTTCAAGGAACCTGGCGTCAGATTTGAGCTTACCGAGTTTGAAAATCTTGGCAAACATGTTCATGACATCATTACCATTTATCCCAAGGCGACAATGACCGGTAAGGACGCCGGCAAGATCAAGTACTATCTGAAAAGCTTTATCCCCTTTTCCACCGGCAATGAAGAGGTACAGGTCTATGCCGAGGGCGGTAAATCGGCGCCGGAAGAGATTGTCCGGCAACTGTGGGTCTACAAGCTGATGCAGCAGTACGGCTATCAGGCCGATGAGATTGATCTGGAAAAAGGTGTACAGTTTGGCACCGAGATTGGCACCAAAGCGGCCGACATCATCGTCTACACCGACTCGGCCAAGGTTACGCCAAAAATCATCATCGAGTGCAAAAAGCCCAAGCGCAAGGACGGCATCGAGCAGCTCAAGAGCTACATGAACGCCAAGGGCGCGCCAGTGGCGGTATGGTCCAACGGGGCAGACAGTATCATCCTGTATCGGCCTTACCCGGCACAATTCGACGACACACTGTTCGATATTCCCAAGCGCGGGCAAGGCCCGAAAGATGTACTTGAGACAAAAAAAACCCTTCTGCAATTGAAGAAGGAATTCAACTTCAAGAATATTATCCAGGGCTTGGAAGAACTGGTTTTGGCGGACAGTGGCAAGGATGAATTCAACGAAATATTCAAGCTGATCTTTGCCAAGATCTGGGACGAAAAACAGGCAGAGGAAGTTCGCAGAGATAAGACGGTCGAGTTTGGCCAGGCGGTGAACTCAAAAACGGGCGTACCCGATCCCGACCTGACTTACGACCGCATCAACGGTCTGTTTCATCAAGCCTGCGCAGAGTGGCCTGGCATCTTTCGGCAGGGCGAGGACATCGAACTGGCCAAGCGTCACCTTCAGGTTTGCATTGGCCGCTTCGAAGGTGTGCGTTTGATGGGTTCGAACCTGCGCATCATGGATGATGCTTTCGAGTACCTGCTGCCTACCGAGGCCAAGAAGAAGAAAGGCCAGTTTTTCACCCCCCGCCATGTCGTCGAAATGTGTGTGCGGATGCTCAACCCGAAGCGCTCCGAGTATGTCATGGACCCGGCCTGCGGCTCCGGCGGTTTCCTGCTGCACGCCATGGACTGGTGCTACCCCGCTACTGACAACGACCAGAGATTCAAGAGGAAACACAACTACGCCGCCAAATATCTCTGGGGCATCGACTTCGAGCAACGCGCTGCCAAAACCTCGCGGGCTTTGATGCTCATTGCCGGCGATGGTCACACCAATATCTTTGGCCCCGATGTCAGCAGTCTCGATCCGCGTACCTGGTACGAAAACGCCTCGGGCCAGGCGCTGATGCACGGGCTGCGGCAAGCCAAGCTCACAGCCCGGAAGATTCCCGAAGGCGAAATGCTTAAGGACGAAGACAAGGCCTGGGAATACTTCGATGAGCTGAAGTTCGACCTGATCCTTGCCAATCCTCCTTTTGCAGGAGAGATGAAAGACCGAAAGATGCTTGCGCGCTATGAATTGGCCAGGCCCGCCCTTAAGCGCGCCGGCGACAACAAATCACCGAAGGAAGAGCGCGACGTGCTCTTCATCGAACGCATCCTCAAGATGCTCAAACCCGGTGGTCGTGCCGCCATCGTCTTGCCCCAAGGTAAATTCAACAACTCCTCGCTGGCCTTTATCCGCGAGTGGATTCTCAAGAAGGCCAGGCTGCTGGCGGTCGTCGGTCTCCACCCCAACACCTTCAAACCACACACCGGCACCAAGACCTCAGTGCTGTTCGTGCAGAAATACACGCAGGATCAACTCGACCAGATTGCCCAGGTGCATGACCAGGTTGCCGTTGCCTGCCCGGACTACGAAGGCGAAATCAAAGAGTTGCTGGACGCTCATGACGCTACCCCCGACGTGCCGGAGGAAGCCATCCCCGAGACCGTCGCGGACCTGATCGCCGAGATCTTCAGTGATCCCGAAGCGGAAGGGGCCACCAATGGTAACAGCCAGGAGGAGAACGGTGAAGCAAACGAGGAAGAACAAGAGGAGGCAGCCCTAGCCGACGAAGACCGGAGAGCGGCAGCGGAAGAAAAGCTGCACAGCCTCAAGGCCATGCTGGTAAAGGCCAAGCAGAAACTGATGGATCTTGACAGCGATGCCGAAGCCTTGGCCCAGCAGCAGGCCCAGGAAGTTGCGACCCTAACCACCCACTGGACAGGCGAGAAGAGCGCCCTCCGCTTCCAGCTTCAGGAGGTTCGGCAGGTCTACAAAATCAACGTGCAACAGCTGAAGAACACCCGCAAAGAGCAGCAGAAAACCATCAAGGCCGAAATCAAGGCATTGGAGAGGCAGATTCCGCAAGCCGAGATCGAGTTGAAGCTGCTCAGCAATCGCGGCAAGCTGGAGCTGGTGCTGGCCGACGAGGACTTAATCGGTGCGCTCAAGGAGCGCTGGATTGCCGCCGAGGTAGCCAAACAACTCGACTACCCCATTTTTATGGCAGTGAGCGAGCGCGGTGGGAAAGACAACTCCGGCGACTACAAGCACCTGCTGGATGAGCACGGCAGCCTGGTCCAATTCCCGGACGGCCATCCGCAGGAGGGGCAGCTGGTCATTGACCAGGATCTGGTTTGCTACGACTTGCGCGCCGAGGACTTGGCCGATGCGGCAAAAATCCCGGACGAGCGGCTCTGCGTGGCCGAGGCCTTCGTTCGTTTTGCTCAGAAGCAGAAACTTAATTTCTGGGAGAGCGATTAATGGCGGTATTCGGGTTAACATCGCATGCCAAATTGGGGAGATACAAGACGCTTGCGGCAGAGTATTACCAGCCTCTCTACATCGGCGCTGAGCGAATAATCAATAGCCTCGGCAAGCGATGTGTTCCTCTCAAAGCCTGCGTACAACCGGCATATCCAATTACCTATGGTGTATTAAAGCCACGGGAAGTCGAATGTAGCCCTTATCGCTTGGCGAGAATTCAAAACTCCGAAGGATTGTTTATCTATGGGGATGATCTCCCGCCGATCAGTGATATCCAGTTTGATGAGTATAGACGGTCCGAAGTTCGGACTGGCGACATCATTGTTGCCATCGGGGGGTACATCGGCCCACTGGGTATTATTTCCGATTTGGATGGTTGCCGGCTAAACATCAATCGCCACTTGGCACGTGTCGCACCTGACGATGAAATCGCAGATGGATATTATTTGGCGGCCTATCTGACGTCGCCAGTAAGCCAGATACTCTTGATTAGAGAAATTCGCGGTGCTGTTCAAGCTGGAATTAATATTGCTGATCTTAAGCTGCACCCCGTTTTCTTACCCTCGCCTGAAGTTCAGCAAGTCATCGGTGACCTCATGCGCGCGGCAGAAAGCTCACTTAAGGCTTCGCGCATTGCGTACTCTTCGGCACAGCAACTACTGGAAGGTCAGCTTGGCCTGGACAAGCTGACCTTCCAGAAGCCAGTGGGCTACACCGCACGATTTAGCGACCTGGAAACCTCGCTTCGCTCGGATGCACAGCACTACCAGCCACGCTTCAAACAATTAACAGACCACATCTCGTCTTTTCCGTCGGCACGGGTGCGAGACATTCGCAGCCTCAACCGGCGCGGCCTTCAACCCATCTATGTGCGGAACGGCCAAGTCGATGTTGTCAACAGCCAACACCTAGGGTCAAAACACATCGACTACGAAGGCCTTCAGAAGACCAGCACGAAGGCCTTCGCGGCGGCCTCTGAAGCACACATCCAGCAGAACGACCTACTGATCTACACAACCGGCGCGTATATCGGACGAACGAATGTCTATCTGAGCGATACGCCCGCCATGGCGAGCAATCATGTCAATATCGTCCGGCTGCAATCTGGCATCGATGCGGCCTACATGGCGCTCGTTTTTCAGTCCATCGTCGGGCAGTTTCAGACCCAAAAGCACGCACGAGGCAGCGCCCAGGCCGAACTTTACCCGAGCGATATTGACCGTTTTATTGTTCCCTTGCTCGATGCCGACACGCAGAAAGCCATCGGCGATTTGCTGCGCCAAAGTTTGGTGAAGCAGCAGGAGTCACGGAGGCTTCTCGAACAAGCCAAGGCCCGCGTCGAACAGCTCATTGAGGAGGCGGTCCGGCCATGACCCGAGAAAAGGATCAGCTTGTTGCCAACAACGTTTTCACGGAGTTTCTGCTTTACACCACGCCCAACGGCAAAGTGAAGGTGGAAATTTTCCTGAAGGATGAAACCATCTGGCTGACCCAGGACCGGATTGCCCAGCTCTTTGGCGTGCAACGGCCGGCCGTCACCAAGCACCTGAAAAACATCTTTGAATCCGGTGAATTGCAGGAGGCAGTGGTCAGTTCCATTTCGGAACTGACCACTGCCCACGGTGCGATGACGGGCAAAACCCAAACCAAGGCCGTCAAGTTCTACAATCTGGACGCCATTATCTCCGTCGGTTACCGGGTGAACTCAAAGCAGGCGACCCTCTTCCGTATCTGGGCGACAGAGCGTCTGAAGGAATACATTATCAAGGGCTTTACCATGGATGATGAGCGTCTGAAAAATCCTAGCAGTATTTTCGGGCAGGATTACTTCGAAGAGCAACTCGCCCGCATTCGGGATATCCGTTCCAGCGAAAGACGGTTTTATCAGAAAATCACCGACATTTACGCGCAATGCAGCGCCGACTACAACAAAAACGCTGAAGAGACCCAACGCTTCTTTGCCACTGTCCAGAACAAGCTGCACTGGGCCATTACCCGGCAGACGGCGGCCGAGATCATCCACAGCCGGGCGGATAGCCGTAAACCGAGCATGGGGCTGACCTCATGGAAAAACGCCCCGGCTGGCCCCATCCGTAAACCGGATGTCTCCATTGCCAAAAACTATTTACATGAAGAGGAATTGGATGGCCTGAACCGGATTGTGACCATGTATCTGGATTATGCTGAGATGCAAGCCCGGAACAGGAAGGTGATGAACATGCGGGACTGGATTCAAAAACTGGATGCCTTCCTGCGGTTCAACGAACAAGAGATACTGGATCATCCGGGTAAGGTCAGCGCCGAGATCGCCAGGGGTTTTGCCGAGAGCGAGTTGGAGAAATTTCGCATCGAGCAGGATCGCTTGTGCGAGAGCGACTTCGACAGGCTGGTCAAACAACTGCCGGCGGCCAACCCAGAGGGAACGAAGGGGAAACAATCATGAACATGACCACAGAGGACAGTTGGCTGCTGAAAGAGCTGTGTGAACAGCACGGAGTCAGCCCTGACAAGGTAGTGAAGCTGCTGGACGCCGTGCGCGACTATGAGTTCAAGGATCGGCGCACGGGGGTGTATGACGCGCTGCGTGAGATTCTCAAGAGAAGGCCGGACAATAGGCCACATCATGGATGAGAACATCAAGGTTCACCTTGCGGCAATTGAGCAATGGCTGGCTGGGCATCGAGCAAACGTGCAGTTGGCCCAAGGGCTTTCAAGCGACGAGCGGAAACAGCTTCATGTCGTCAACAAGAGCATCCAGCAACTTTCCGGGCTCGGCGTCAGCATCCCCGATGAACTCCGACAGCTCAAGCTTCAGCTTTCTGCGAAGGATACGGTTCGCCCGACAACAGAGGGAACACAAGCCAGTCTCGCCGAAGTGGCTGAATTGACCAGCGCCTTAAGCAAGCTGGCGCAGACTGCCAAGACAATCCATAACCAGCTCAGGACACCCAGCAAAGTACCTGTCGCCAAGCGGCGCTATAAGGTGACCCTTGAAGACCTGATTCAGAGCGGGCACTTGTCGACCGACGACAAACTGGAATTTTCCTGGCAAAAAGGCGGCTCGGTATTTGAGGGAAAGGTTAACATTGATGGTTCAGTAATGGTAAAAATGCTTTCTGGCTGGAAGCAGTTCGAGTCGCTTTCTGCCGCAGCTATGGACATTGGCGAATGCTCCCTAAACGGCTGGCTACACTGGCGACGGGTCAATACCGACGGCTCCCGCACTACACTGAAAGACATCCGAGCCAAGTTCATAAATGAAGGCGTTGCTGTATGAAATTCCGCAAGCTGACCATTGAAAATTACAAGTCCTTCCAGTTTGTCACTGATATCGTTTTTCCCGTGGGTGAGGATGGCCGCAGTATCTTCCTCATTGGCGGCATGAACGGCGCTGGCAAGACTTCGATCATGGAGGCGGTCACCTTCTGCCTGTACGGTGGTAAGGTCGAGGATATTTACCGCAACATCAACCGGCGCGAGAAAGCCAAGGGCAATGCCAATGTCGCCTTCGAGATCGTTATCGAGATGGATGATGGCTCGGAATTGGTGGTCAAGCGCTCCTGGACGGCTGGCGCGGTGAGCGAGCCCAAACCTCGCGACCTGACCGAGCGGCTGGTGGTGGTCCGCGACGGCAAGCGCGTGTCGGTGCAGAATCAGGAGATTTGGCAAGATTTCATACGCGCGGCAATACCACCCGGCATCACCCAGTTTTTCTTCTTTGACGGTGAGAAGATCCAGGAGATTGCCGCAGACGACCATTCGGAAGTACGTTTGAAGTCGTCTTTGGAGGCGGCGCTGGGCATCCAGTATATCAATCGGCTGGCGAGCGACATCGTCTATATCAAACAGGAGGAACGCAAAGGCTTTGTCGAGATTTCCGACGAAGACCTGGAGTTCAAACAGAGCGAGCTGAAACGCGAGAAGAGCAAGTCTGCGCGCAAGCACCAGGAACGCAACGGCCTGTGCTCCGAACTGGACGACTTCAGGGCGCAATTAGACGAGGCCAAGAAACGCTTCGAGGCGACTTTCCACGCGGCGCCGGAGTCGCGAGAAGCGATACGAGAGCAAGAGAAAAAGCGCGTACACGCTGCCAACCGGCTGGCACAGGTGGAAAGCGAGATTCGCGGCCTCTGTGAGAAAGCCCTGCCCTTCAGCCTCGCGGGCAAGCTGTTTGACAACATACGACGGCAGATCGAGGCCGAGCGTGAATCAGCTTCTGGCGAAGCCATCAAAGAAAACGCCGCCACCTTGGCAAAGCGCATCGTCCGTGTAGTGGAAGAGCCAGAGCCGATCTACACCGAGAAGCTGTCGGACGAGCGTATGGTTGAACTTGAGCGGCGCATCTTCAGGCTGCTGAAGGAAGGCGACCCTCGGGCAAGCGTCGACAAGGTGTTGGATCTATCGGACCGGGATGCAGCGCGGGTCCTGAATCGAATGGAGTCAATGGAAAGCAGCGACGTATTCCTGCTGAAGCCATTATTAGAAGAGGCGCGTGGCCTGGAGGTGATGATTCGCCAACTCGAAGGCACTACCCAGGTGGGTGCGCTATCGTCCACCGAGCGTGACCTGTTTGAGGAATTACAGGCTGAAATGGAAAGCTGCTCCACCCAGATTGGGCGCAAGACCGAACAGTTGCGGTTAGTGGAGGAAGACATCCTGACGCTGGATAAGCGCATCAGCGACATCGAAGTGGAAATCGAAAAACTCTATGAAAAGCACAACGTCTCAAAAGAAAAAGCCGACTTCATTGAGGAATGCGACTCGATTGCCAGCGTGCTGAATCAGTTTGTCGTGAGGCTGCGCAAGAATAAGGTGCATCTCAATGTCATTAACTTAAAGAGTCGGCTTGTAAGTTTGGTAAAATTTTCTC
>JACDZH010000138.1 GCA_013426815.1 Paludibacter sp. | reverse complement strand
TGTGTTAGCTATAAAAATGAATTTTAGGTACAACACCCGATACTCATTTAATTTAATTAAACAATTGAATTAGCAATATTCATTCTAAATTTTTCAATATACTTTTCTGACAATGTTATTCGTTCTTTTTCAACAATAAGTACTCCACGTTCAATAAAGTCAATTTTTGAAATATTTACAATAAATGATCTGTTAACACGAATAAACTTTGATTCAGGTAGCTGATTTTCAAGTTCTTTTAGTGTGATATTAGCAAGTATAGGTTTAGAATTATAAAAAACTTCCACAAAATCATCAGATGCTTTTATATATTTTATATCGTTTAGTGTAAATTTACGATTTTGATAACCACATTTTATAAATATATATTCCTTATTTTGAAACAATTCGTGAGTTTTTTGATATGTACTAATTGCTTTTTCCGTAGCTTCATAAAATTCGGAATATGAAAATGGTTTTAGCAAATAATCTACAGCATTGACTTTATAGCTTTCAACTGCAAATTCGGCATATGCAGTTGCAAAAA
The DNA here is from genome assembly GCA_013426815.1 of Paludibacter sp. Taxonomy (GTDB): domain Bacteria; phylum Bacteroidota; class Bacteroidia; order Bacteroidales; family Paludibacteraceae; genus Paludibacter. The sequence goes on along the minus strand of JACDZH010000138.1, from coordinate 8,285 downwards.
TATGCAATAATTTACCTTTTGTGAGCCTAGCCCATTCCATACCTGATATATCAGCCATTTGAATATCAACAAATGCAAGTTGAACAGAATTGGTTTCTAGCCATTGTAATGCAGTTGTAGCATCTCTGAATGTGTTTTTCAATTCTAACAGTTCAGTTTTATCAACATAACTTATCATTTTGCTCATCGCAACAGGTTCGTCCTCAAGTATTATGCATTGTAATTTCATTGTTTTTTTTATTTTGAAAATTCATAAATAATTTGACCTGAAAAACATGTTTATTTTCATTGATTCTCAATTTGTGGTTATCTGGATACAAAAGGATTAGTCTTTGACGTAAATTATTAAGCCCCAAACTATTGCTACTATCTTTCACTATAGGTTGATTTTTTGTGTTTTCAATCATAAAAATGAGTATGTTATCATCAGTAGATAATGAGCAATTAATAAATGCGTTTGAAATATTAGGGTTACAATGTTTAAAAGCGTTTTCGATGAGAGTAATTAACAAAAGAGGTGGAATAATAAATTGTTCTGGATTTTTCGGAAATCTAAAAGAAAGTTTCATCGTATCCGGTATACGCATTTTCATTAACGAAAGGAAGTGATTTGTGAATATTATTTCCTTTTTTAGTTCAACAAAATAATCGGAGGATTCGTATAAGAGGTATCGCATTAATCTGGATAGTTCCACGATACTGTCTTGAGCCTTGCGAGTGTCTGTTTCTACTAAATAATGAATATTGTTCAATGTGTTGAAAAAGAAATGTGGGTGAATCTGATTTTTCAACAAATTAAGTTCTGTTGCTACTTGTAGTTGTTCGACCTGTTGTATTCTTTTTTGGTCTACATCCATTTTATCTTTGAAACATATTGCTGAACTTACTCCCAAAACCAAAAAATTCGAAAATAAGCTGACAAATATTCTATATGACTCAGATGAAGATAAGGAGTTTCCATATATGATTGTACTTTCGTAATCTCCAAAAATCCGTACAAAAATGTGAACAAATAAAGTTAATATAACAACAAATAGAGTGGAAATAGAAAAATATTTAATGTGTTTTTTATCGATTAAGTAAGTAACAAAATATAAACGGTTAACATAAAAAATAAATATTTTTGAAACAATATCCGTAATATGAACAGCCATATTTGCAATGTCCATTTTACTTCTAAGCATAAACGATGATAAAAGTGGGAAAATCAAAATGATAAACCAGGTGCCAGTGTGAATAATTATTCTTCGATTTTTTTCAGATAACATATTTTTTTTTGTAAAAATAAATATTTTTATTTAAACAATAATATACTTCAAGCCAAAATTCAATAATTTATTGATAAAATTTCTTCACTTCAATATTTCTATTCTGAATTTGTCGCTTAAGTTGGTTAATATATTCTGAAATAGCAGTCGTAGAATTGTTATGTGTATATCCAGGTTTTTCAACTAAGATACTTGATTTTATAACATTATAAAGTTCATCTATACGATTAGCTACTTTTTGTGGTTCAAAAACAGACTCGTTAAATTGTTTTACAAACCTTTTATAACGGTCATAATAAACCGTGTCGGCAATTAAGAATTTTATTAATGGCCAATTATCTGATACATTGCTTTGGTCAATTTTATGATTTTCATAAAGTGTTTGTATTTCAAAGGACTCACTTAAATCCCAAGGTATAAATACTATTTTTTTAGTTGCAGGTATTTGGTATAAATAGTAATTTTGACTTGATTTTCCATATGCGTCCCAGTTTTGAATAATTGTATTGGCAGCCAAGTATTTTAGAAATAGATCTACTTCAAATATACTTTCAAGCTCTTGTCTCCATTCATCTGGTTTACTTTTTCTAGTATCGGAATATAGTACATCAATCAAATTTTCAACATCAGATATTTTGGTTGAGCCAGTAATGCTTTCACTTAGTTCATAGGAGTTTACTCTTCCTTTTTGCAGTGTTGCAGACATACCCGATGGCTTATAGCAATTCCCTATTGTAGGTCCATAAATACGTTTGATCATTGCATCTTCAACTACCTCTACTAAAGTATAAACTCCATAGTATTTTTCACCACTTCCATTGTCGATGAAAATCTTTGCAAAATTTGTTTTCGAAACAGGAATTCCAAACTCTTCCATTAGTTCATAGGCAAGTTTTTCTCTCACTTGAGATGGATCTTTGAAATTGCTAGAAAACGAAAGCTCATTATAACCATAAAATCTTTGCTGGTCAATTTTTTTATAAATATTCCCGAAATGACTGAAGTTTAATTTTAAAGGTACTTTCCAAATTCCATTTATCCAACTATCGTGAAGACTTGAATTTCCTTTAAATCTAAAACCTGCTTTATACCATTTTATACCATTATATGTTATGGTAACAGGTACAAAATCAGGAGAAGGTGCACTAATAGTTATTAATTCATTTGAGTTGTTGGAAGGAGGTGGTTGCATACCTGACAAACCAAATGTGCCGACTAAGCTTGAAGTACTTTCGACAAGTTTTTCCCAATAATCACTTTCAACCGAAATTTGAAGAGTATTTAAACTTGTTTGTGAAAAGAGCTGCAAAGAATTAGGATCTACAGTTCCATGAGTTGATTCACTCCAATCGGGGACATCAACGCTTAGATATTCTTCACATGAAACAAATAGCATAATTAGCAAAACAAGTGATATATTTTTTTTATTCATTCTTTGTGTGTTTTTTTAATTTTGATATATGTTAATTTATTATTTACTTGGATTTTATTAGGTATTTATAATTTAACCCAATAATAGAAACTCTTTGGTTAATTACTTGATTTAATTCATTTTCGTACCCCAGATATCCGGATAATATATTGTGCTTGTTTATTTTGTATTTTGTTCCAACTTCAAATCGAATTGCATTAGATTTAAAACTAAATGCTGGAGATTTACGAACATCTTTAATGTCTTCAATAAATATTTCGCCTGAGAAAAATGGAGTAAATTTGCTATTTTTTAAATTATACTGAAACGAAAGTTTCTCTCTGAATAATGCATCATCCGATTTTGCCCTATCTTCTAAACCTTCATAATTTAAAAAAACTTGTGCCCGTGTTTTGCTAAGAATCGAAAATCTTCCAAAATTTTTCTTTATGTTAAAATCAAAATTTAATCTTACTTTGTTTTCCCAAAGATTGAATTCTGTTTTATTTAATAAGTACCTTAATCCCAATTCATAAGAAAGTATTTTACTACTTTTGTACTGTACGCTTAGATCTGTTATGTTTTTATCTAAACGAGTACTATTTGAATTTAATCTAAATTCGTTTGATAATTCAAATTCCCATTTTTTACCTAATTCAATATTGGCACCAAAACTGTATTTTCCTGTCAAATCTGAATATTGAGCAAATACAACATTTGTATTAATTACTGTTAGTAATAATGAAATAAATAATGCTTTTATTTTCATTTGTTTTTAATTGATTTTTAGAGTTATATAGAGTTAACTAAAACAAAATTTTTAAATAAACAGTTGAACAAAATGGATAAAAATAATAAATCAGCCAGAACAACAAAATAAATCTATTTGTCTATATTGTTTTCATAATAGAAAACAACTATATTAGCAGTATCTTTTAAATAATCGATATTTCCAATATAAAATCGAGTAATATTTAATCCTGTACGTTTTTTTAAATCAGCCAGAAGTTCTTCATTTTTGTTTGGCAGTATTAAATCAATTTTTTCGTATTTTATTTTTTTTGATGACTCTATTTTTCGCATCCAATAACGTTCTAACCCTAAAGTCACTAAAAAAAGAATTAAATTTGCAGCTATTAATTGACTATAATCTAAGCGCTTTGTAGTCATTCCATTAATAACTGCAATTGAAATAAACACAAACATATAAGTCATTTCTTTAATTGGTATTTGACTTGTTCTGTACCTCAATATACCAAAGATTGCAAAAAGACCTAGAGCAAAGCCTACTTTAATTTTTACACTTTCAAGTACAAATGTCAATATGAATATTGATGTGCTTAATACTAGAAATGTAAATAAATATTCCTTTTGTTTTGAATTTGGCAGATAAAGGTATTTAACTATTGCGACTGAAACAATAGAGTTTAAAACAAACCGAATGAGTAGCTCAGTTAACTGACTATAATTTATTGTATTAGCTAATGTATAAATCATTATTGTTTAATTTTGATATTGTTGTTAATTTCCTTTTAAAATTGTTGTATTTCAGATTTTTATATAGTAAAACTACTCCAGTACAATATTTACTATATCCATTACTATATATTTTATTGTTTTTAAGAATTTTCTTGAATTCTGTCTCTGAAAACCCCTCCTGTTTAACTTCTGCAATACATACGTTTGGCAGTTCTATTCTTCTTTCGTTATGTTGATAACTTAAATTAATATCTAAAGTAATACGTTCGGCTTTCTGTAAATTAATAAGTGTTATTCTTGTAAATTGATTTGTCAAAACAGGTTGTAAATGGCTTATTTTATAGGGCGTAGATGTCTCAATAAAGCTTTTTTCAATTAGATTAAATTTAGTAGTTATATTACCCACCTTAGTTCTCTTTTTTTCAGTTGTACCTTTATTGTTTTTGAATTTTAATTCAAGATAACTTGTTTTTGAATTTAAATACTCTCTTTTGCGAATTTTATATCGGTTTAGTTTCCTATTGTGATGTAAGGTATACATTTCAAAATTAGGAGTATCGAAATAAACTGTTTTGTAATCTTGCATTATTATATTATTAACTTCTAAAACCTTATAAGTTTGACTTGCTTGTTTTAATATTCCGTAAAGTTGAGCAATATTAAAAATGTATTTTGTATCATTTCGCCTCATTAACTTCACTTTTTCTATATCATTAAGAGAAATTGTTTTATAAAACTTATCAAATATCTGTTTAAAATCGTTCATTTTAAGTAGTCATAGACTGTTTTCGTAATTATTTTATTTTGTGAATTATATTCAGTTTTTTCTGATATAAGGTTTTCATTGTATTTATAACGTTCAATTTTCAGAATTTTCCCATTTGGGTATTTTGTTGTTTCTATAACCTTTTGTTCAAGATTATTATACTCTATATGCTTGATATATAAAATTGAATTTGAAATACTGTATATCTTTTCATTTATTTTTTTCATGTAATCATTATATTCATATACTTCTTTCTTCTTAAATCTACCGTTATCATCATATTCAATCATTTCGCTAATTTTGCCGAAATCATTAAATTTTTGATTTAGTTTCAGTATTTTTATCTCTTTCCCTTTCTTAAATTGTATTTCATACACAGAAAGCATTTTTACTCCTTCTTGTAGCATTTGTTTTTTCTTCTGACAAAAACTATTGTTAAATATAAAAGTTGAGAATAGAATAGCTAATATAATTTTCATATACTAATGTTTTTTTTGATGATGTTTTATAAACTGTTGATTAATTAATATTTGCGTGACAAAAATAGATTTAGAATTTGCTTAACAAAAAAAAAATCGGTGAAAATGTATTTTTAGTCGGTAAAAGTCATTTTTACAAGTTATTTCAATTGTTTTTTTTCATATAAAAGCTATTATTCTATTTAAATTTGTGTGGTTTTTAGAATTATGTTTACAATAATTCTTTTTGAAAAAAAGCTAAATAGACGCAATTAGAAAATAAAAAACTGAAAGCATTTTGATTAGATAAAAAAAGCTATCAGAAATATATCTGATAGCTTTTTTAATGGTATTGAATTTGTTAGAATAATCTTAAATTCCGGGTAATTGTGGAAATTTTCCAACTTTAGTAAATTTAGTATAAACCCCCCATGCTTGCTTCATCCAATGCCCGAAAACAGGCATGGGTATCATAATTTCGTGTTTTTATTACGATAAACAAAAGCTGCTCCATTGCCCATGTCCATTACACAAAGTATATTCAAATGTTTCTGATAACCTTTGAAATCTGTTAATTTGTTCTCAATTTGCAAAATATTATGAGCTACATTTCGTCCCATTAATTCAGCAATATGACCTTGCTTGGCTTTCATTCAGGTCCTTCGTAAGCTGCTGCATCACCAATTGCAAACACATTCGGAAATTCTATTACTTGATTGTAATCATTGATTTCTACAAAACCAGCTTCAGACAGTGGTAAATCGGAGTTTTTCAAAATTGATGAACCTGTAACGGCAGCAATAATCATGATTAAATCTGCTTTTAACTTCGAATCATTCTCGAAGATAACTCCATCTGGTACAAATTCTGTGATTTTTTTTCCAAACCTTTTATTCAAATGTTGTTGAGAAAATATACTATGAATGGCTTTCATTGCATTTTTTCCCATTCTGGCACCTGGTTCTTCCATGGGTGTAAACATGGTGAGTTCAAAGTTGTCACGCAAACCTTTCTTTTTTAAATAATGATGTAAGTTGAAAATCAATTCAAAAGTAGGTCCACCTCGAACTGCCAATTTGTCTTTGGGATTACCACCAAATCCAATGGCTATTTTTCCTGTACCTTTTTGAATCAATACATCAATTCTATTTCGCAATTCCAACGTTTGTTCAGGTTTCCCGCAGATTTTCAGTGTATTTTCTATGCCTTTGTGTTGCATTTTGTCAGCACCAAAAGCTATTACCAAATAATCGTAATTGAGTATCTGACTTTCGCAAATTACTTGATTTTCAGAAGCTTTTATACCAATCACTTTATCTACAATCACACGAAAAGGATATTTCTTTTGAATATTTTTCAATGGAAGTATCACATCTTCGAATTCTTTTGTTCGCACCGGAATCCAAATCGAGATGTGAAAAATAAAAAGGTAATCGCGGTCGGAAACCAGCGTGACTTTGAGTTGCTTACTTTTTTGCAATTTAATTGCTGTTTGCACGCCCGCAAAACCGCCACCAAGAATCAATACTTTTTTCATGTCCCAAATTGTAAATAGTAAATGACTAAATAGCAAATGATTTCATTTCTTTCAATATGAAATCTTTTTGCTTTACACCAACATAACGTTTTAACTCTTTTCCGTTTTTGAAAACGATAAGTGTTGGAATACTACGAACTTTGAATTTTTCTGCTAGCGACCGTTGTTCTTCAATATTTATCTTACCAACAGCCGAATTACCTGTCAATTCACCAGAAACTTCATTCAGAATTGGAGCCATCATTCTGCAAGGTGCACACCAGGCTGCCCAAAAATCAACGATAACCACTTTATTTTTTGTTTGTTGCTGAAAATTCTTTTCAGTAAGAATCAGTATATTTTTGTGATCATCAACCATAGGAGTTTTCTTCATTTTTAATCGGGCATAAATATTTAAAATTATAAATGCTCCAACTAAACTGCCGATTACTATTAAAACTATTTGCATTATATAATAAACTTTTTTAAATCATTATTTTATAAATTCAAGGTACGTATTGTTTTTATGTTCTCGGTCTTTTACCACCAAAGTAGTGGTTGGGGCTTTCGATTTCATATTAAATAGTATGTCGTGACCAACACAAAGCCCAAAAGAGATATTCAAATCTGTATTGTTTTGCGCCAGAAAATCAGCCTGACCAGCCGGATTACACGAAGTTCCGGTTACAGTTTCATCATTTAAAAGTTCAGAGCCCTTAATCTTTGCATATTTACAGTCCACAGTAAAGACTTCAAACTGATCCGAAAACCGTGCTTTTAGTTCCAGTGCTTCATGGGTCATACCCACACAATGTGCAATACCAATACGCTTTATGCCTGAGTTTTCAGCAAATTTCTTTAACTCTTCCACCCGATTTTTTCCCATCAATAAGGAATCTTCGGCTGCACGCATTACTTTTAAATCACTTTTGGAATAAAGCGTTTTTTGATTTTCCATTGTTTTGGTTATTTTACGTTGGCAAAATTATTTGCCACCCAGCCCGGAAAACAATCCATCATTTGATAAACGTTTTTGAAACCACCTTTTATCATGTGATCTACAACATATCCACTTCTATTTTTTGTTCTACAATAAACCAGATATTTAGCATTTTTATTCAGTCTGTCAATTTTACTAATTGAATCGGACTGATATACGTCAATATTTAAAGCTCCTTTGATATGTCCTTGATTAAATTCGTCTGGAGTGCGAACATCAAGCATAACCAGTTTTGAGTCTTTTTGGATCATTGCATTGGCTCGTTTGGAATTTACCTCAATTTTATTTTGTGCCTGTAAACCTACAAATGATGTAACAAGCAGAACAAATACCAGTGTAAGCATTCGGTAAAGTCCGTCTTTTAAGGTTTCTATAAAAGTCAGAACT
>JACDZH010000137.1 GCA_013426815.1 Paludibacter sp. | reverse complement strand
GCCAAAAAAGGAATTTCGGGCAAAGCACTTTTCGAATCGAAATGCATCATGTGTCGCGCTGCCAATCAGAATTTGGTGGGTCCTTCGGTAACCGAAATTATTGGAATTTACAAAGGAAAAAATCAGGAACTGAAAAACTGGATAAACGAACCCGGCAAAAAAAGAGCAAATTCGTCGCAAATGCCTGCATTCAAAGGGCAGTTTAACGATATCGAAATGGAGGCACTGGTAAAATATATCATGGGAGAGTAAAGAAAAATTAAGCAATAGGAATTCACCCATCAATAGCAAATAAAATTTTGTTGTAGATGGGTGTTTTCAAGAGTAAAACAACGCCATATTCTCCACCACCTGCTTCACCTCCTGCCTAAACCATTCCGGCTGCAAAACCTCCACATCGTCGCCGAGCGATAGCAATTCCTGTCGGAAATCGAAAGTTGGTTTTAGGTGCAAGCGAAAAGTGGTGTGGGTTTCGGTAGAAGGTCGAAAACATATTGTCCGTATCACAAATAAATTCTATCTTTGCAAGGTAGAGAAAAATAAACAATAACGACCATTTTAAACAACTTAAAATCAACATTATGAGTACTGAAGAATTAAAATTACGAATATTCCGACAGGTTGATGCGTTGGATAGATTTAAACTCAAAGAGTTTTATGGTGTAATGTTGAATTACCTGAATTGCACAAAAGACACAGCCGAATGGGTTGGTATTTCTGAAATAGAACAACAAGGTATTGAAGAAGCCATAGTACAAATTAACGAAGGAAAAGGTGTTTCAAATGAGCATGTTATGGCAAAATTAAAAAACAAATACATTCATGCCTAAGCAAGTAATTTTATTAACGACCAAACAACCTGATTTAATTAAAATTTTATGGCCAAAAACATGCATGCTAAGCCCTTCGATGAAGGAACTATGGTGAAATTAGAACTGTTTAAATTATACTTCAGAGAATGGTTGCCAGTATTTACAAAAAGCAAATTCTATAATCAAATTGAAATTTACGATTTTTTCGCAGGTGAAGGTACAGATATTGAAGGCACTTATGGAAGTCCTCTGATTTTGTTGGATGAGATAAAGTCCCATTGTGCCGACTTTAAAAATAACTCTACACAAGTTGAGGTACACTTTAATGACTTTTCATCCAAGAAAATTTCGAAATTGGACATAAATGTAAATGAAAAATTATTGGAATGTTCTGATGAAAATAAATATGAATTTTGTCAGTTGAATAACGGAAAAACAAATTGTCCATTTGTAATCAAAAGTCACAATCGTGATTTTCAAGCTCTGTTTGCCGCCGAATTCAATCGGTTTAAGAATGCTCCCATGATTCCGCGTTTTATGCTTATTGATCAATATGGTGTTAAGTATGTCACAACCGATGTTTTTCATCAATTGACCAGTTTACCCAAAACTGATTTTATATTTTTCATTTCTTCCAACCATATTCGACGGTTCAAAGAACATCCGGGATTTGCGGCTTATCTTGATAGTAGTAAACTTGATTTCTCTGAAAGCAGACAGATAGAATGTCATAGGGTAATTTACAACTATTACAAATCGTTGCTTAATGGCAAAAAATACTTTCTTGGTCAATTCTCGATAAAAAAGAATAATAACATTCATGGAGTAATATTTGGGTCAAGCCATCCTTTGGGATTAGAAAAGTTTCTGAGTGCAGCATGGAGAATTGACCCACATACAGGAGAAACCAATTATGATATTGATGAAGATCATATCAGAACGGGGCAATTGTCAATGGATTTGTTTGAAACTGGAGCACCGGACAAAATAAAGAAACTGGCCGCTTTTGAAGATGATTTATTTAATTTCTTAAAAACGGAACAAAGTAACCAAAGTATTTATATTTTTGCACTCGAAAAAGGTGTAAGCATACCTAAAACAAATGAGATTTTATCAAATTTGGAGAAAAACAATAGACTTCTTTTTAAGGGAGACGAAAGACGAAAAGGTGCTTTTTACCTCAAATATGATCCTGAAAAGAAAATAATAATACAATCAAAATGAGAACAACTAAAATTGAATGGACGGATAAAACATGGAATCCGATAACCGGTTGCACTAAAATTTCATCTGGTTGTGCCAACTGTTATGCCGAAGTTATGTCTCGCCGACTGCAAGCCATGCGGCAGGAAAAATATGTAAATGGTTTTACACTAACTATGCACGAAGATGTTTTGGCGGAGCCTAAACAATGGAAAAAGCCACATAATATCTTCGTTTGTTCCATGAGCGATTTGTTTCACAAAGACGTTCCCTTCAGTTTTATTGACAAAGTGATGAAAACAATCAGCGGTACGCCACATCACAAATATCAGATATTAACTAAGAGAGCTGACCGCATGAATGAGTATTTCAGTTCGCTCCCTATACCCGAAAATGCGTGGTTAGGAGTAACGGTGGATGTAGCTACTTCAAAAGAACGCATTGATTATCTTCGTCATCTACCTGCCACTATTAAATTCCTTTCCTGCGAACCTTTGTTGGAAGATTTGGGAGAAATGAATTTGACAGGAATCGACTGGATTATTGTTGGTGGTGAAAGTGGTACACGTGCAAGACCCATGAAAGAAGAATGGGCTGTGAATATTATGAAACAAACCGAAGAACAGGGTGCTGCATTTTTCTTTAAACAATGGGGTGCCTGGGGTAGCGATGGAATTAAACGCAGTAAAAAAACAAATGGCAAAATGATTCTTGGAAAAGTGTATCAGAAAATGCCTGAAGCTGTTTAAGTAGCTGCCAATAATAAAAAAGCTCCAACTTTGCAAATTAAAAAACAAACAAAAAAAAATAGATTAATAAAGAACAAATAATTAGATAAAACAAACATTTTCAACATATTAATATAGCATTAGCTATTATTCTTACTCCTGAAATTTGCCGATTTAAGTAGAGTACAAAAGAATAAGTTAGTAAATGCCTATGCCCCACGCGGGTGTAGGCTTTAACTTATTCTTGTACACAGGGACGGCAAACCCTCAGGAGTGAATAAGTGAAGTTTGCACCCGTTTTTTATGCAAACTTTATTCATTGGATAATACGCTGCACGGCGTATTTTTTTGTTGGGAAAAAATCCAATAAAGCCCATGACTCTCGCCGAAATTCTCAAAGATTCCAACTACAAACTTACACAGTTTAGCCTTGCCGAACAGCAAAAATTAGAACAGCGTATTATAGAAAAGACTGATAGTAAGGGTAATCCTGTTCCTTATGCTGAGTGTTTGGTGCGGAAAAAGGACATTAAGCTCGTTCCGGAAGAGCTGATTCGGCAATTGTATCTACAAGTATTAATGGATGATTATGGTTATCCAACCACCCGAATGGAAGTTGAGTATTCTGTTTCCTTTGGTCGTGAAAAGAAACGAGCCGACATTGTAATTTTTGACAGAGAAAAAACAACATCGCCTTATATCATTGTTGAGCTCAAAAAACCAAAACTAAAAGATGGTAAAGAGCAATTAAAAAGCTATTGCAATGGCACAGGTGCACCCATTGGCGTATGGAGCAATGGCGATAGTATTTCGTATTATCATCGCAAAGACCCCAACTATTTCGAAGACCTTCCTGCAATTCCAAAAGCATCAGAAAAATTATCCGATATTCTTTCGGAACGTTGGACAATCGACGATTTGATTAAAAAGGACAAGTTGGTTAATGAGCGAAAGTCATTAAAAGATTTAATTCTTGAAATGGAAGATGAGGTATTGGCAGGTGCAGGAGTTGATGCATTTGAGGAATTGTTCAAGTTAATTTTTACCAAGTTGTTCGACGAAATGGAATCGGGGCGAAACAAAAAGCGCTATCTCGATTTCAGGAATTATGGCGATACTGAAACAGAACTAAAAGAAAAAATTCAAAGTATTTTCAATCGAGCCAAAGGTAAATGGTCGGGCGTATTTTCCGATGATGCTAAAATTGAACTCACTGCTTCGCACTTATCAGTTTGTGTTTCGTCGTTGCAAGATGTAAAATTATTTAATAGCAATCTGGATGTGGTGGACGATGCTTTCGAATACCTGATTGGTAAAAGTTCGAAAGGTGAAAAAGGACAATACTTTACACCCCGATATGTGATTGATATGTGTGTGAAAATGCTTAATCCGCAAGAGTATGAAACCATGATTGATACAGCAGCTGGCAGTTGTGGCTTTCCCGTCCATACCATTTTTCACGTTTGGGAACAAATAATGAAGGAAGAAGGCTTAAGCAAAAGCCATTTGTTTACATTAGAACAAAAACCACCTCGTTGTACGGATTATGTGAACGATAAAGTGTTTGCTATTGACTTTGATGAAAAAACAGTACGTGTTGCCCGAACATTGAACCTGATTGCGGGTGACGGGCAAACCAATGTTTTACACCTGAATACACTCGATTGGGAGCGTTGGGATGAAAAACTCGATGATGAAGATTGGAAAGACACTTATTACGAAGGCTGGAAAAAACTGAAGAAACTTCGAACTTTGAGCAATAGTAACCGTGATTTTCAATTTGATGTTTTGATGGCGAATCCACCTTTTGCAGGTGATATTAAAGAAAGTCGCATTATATCAAAATATGAATTGGGCAAAAATTCGGCAGGGAAATATCAATCAGCTTTAGGACGCGACATTTTATTTATCGAACGTAATCTCGATTTTCTTAAACCCGGTGGTCGGATGGCAATTGTACTGCCACAAGGCAGATTTAATAATAGTAGCGACAAACAAATTCGTGAATTTATTGCCGAACGTTGCCGTATTTTGGGCGTGGTAGGTTTGCACGGAAATGTATTTAAACCACATACTGGCACAAAAACAAGTGTTTTACTTGTTCAGAAATGGGATGAGACCACCCCTAACCCCTCCAAAAGAGGGGAACTTCGGCTGTGCCCAAAAGTAGACGATTACCCCATATTCTTTGCTACCATGCAAGAGCCGAGCAAAGATAATAGCGGTGAAAAAATTTATGTGCGTAAACGAGATATTCCAAACGTTTACAAGGTAAAACCGCAAACTCTCAATCCGACACAGACCGCTATGATATTGGAAGCTCCTGGAATTGAATATGTAAGAACGATAAAGGATTTAGACGAATATGTGCAAGATACCCACGACCACTTAATTGTAAAGCACGATTTGTTTAACAACGACGGGCAAACCAGCGACGGAATAGCTGAAGCTTTTGCCGAATTTGCAAAAAAAGAGCAACTTAGTTTTTTTTAAATAGCCCTTTCGACGAAGCAAAGTATAATGCTTTGTTGGAAGGGCTGGAGATTACAATTATAACTAAGTCTGATATACTTAAAGATAATTCGGAATTTAGAGTTGATTCTGAATATTATAAAAAAGAATATCTTCAACTTTACAAAAAGATATACGGTTCTCCTGTTATTGAGAATTTAGTGTTTATGTCTGATTTATCAACAAATGGCTCTTTCGCAACAGTTGCATCAATTATTCATGACAATAATCCTAGAGTAATTCCATTTATTCGTTCTGGCAATACTGGTGATACATTTATCAATCATGCAGACTTAGAATACATATCAATGGAAGCACACAATAATTTGCCAAAATCTACGACTCATTTACATGATATAATGATGGCTAGAAAAGGGAAAATTGGTGGTGCTTCAATAATAATGCATGATGAAGTAAATTTCAACTGTAATGAAAACGTAATTAAAATCAATATTAAAAACAAAGAAGAAATAAATCCTTTTTATTTTACTGGATATTTCAATTGTAAATATGGCAAGAAACAAGTTGAGAGACTTTCAACAGGCAATGTTCAACCATGGGTAAGTATTTTTCAAATTAGAAAACTAATTTTATTTATTCCAATTAAGTCATTTCAACTATTGATTGAAGAACAAATTGTTAAATCACACTTCAAACTTCAATTATCAAAACAAGAGTACTCACAAGCTGAAACCCTTTTACTTGAAACCTTAGGCTTAAATAACTTTGAACCAACGACAGACGCAGTCAATATAAAGAATTTTAAAGAATCATTTTTGAGTTCAGGTAGATTGGATGCAGAGTATTATCAGAAAAAATACGAAGAAATAACTGCTCGCGTTAAATCACACAACTATGACCAATTGCGAAATTTGGTTGATATAAAGAAATCAATAGAGCCGGGTTCAGATGCTTATCAAGAAGAAGGAGTACCATTTGTTCGTGTTTCAAACTTAAATAAATTGGGATTATCGGAACCGGACATTCATTTGGACGGAACAAAATATAAAGATGTTGTTAGACCGAAAAAAGATACAATATTGCTCTCAAAGGATGGTTCAGTAGGTATTGCGTATAAAGTCTCAGAAGATATGAACGCCATTACTTCTGGTGCTATTTTGCATTTATCGGTAAAAACGGATGAAGTATTACCCGATTATTTGACCTTGGTTTTAAACTCCAAAGTGGTTCAAATGCAAGCTGAGCGAGATGCGGGTGGTTCAATATTACAACATTGGAAACCTTCGGAAATTGAACAGGTTATAATTCCTATTATCGATAAACATATTCAACAACAAATATCATCTTTGGTTTCAGAAAGTTTCATCCTCAAAAAACAATCGGAACAACTCCTCGAAACAGCTAAAAGAGCCGTAGAAATTGCCATTGAACAAAGCGAAGAGTCTGCATTGAAATATGTCGAAGAAGCATTGATACACTAATTTAGTGGTAATTTTTATTGCATAGATAAGATAGAGCTGTGCCAAAGGGCGGCATAATAAGGATTTATTTAAATTTGGTAAAATAGATTTATGAAGAAAAATAATATTTTATCTCTTTTCCAATTGTTTTTGAATTTTTTTTATAGCCGTTTCAATAGATTTTTCGGGTTCAATAACATTGTATTCGCCCCAAAATTGTGGATTAGAAAACCCAAAAGATTCGTCGCTGATTATAACAGATGGTTTGAGGCGGTCATTTTTATCAATTTCTTTTTTCTCGCTGTATTTCTCCCAGTCTGTAACTGCCATCTCAATCGTTGTATGGTAGTTGGTATTGAAGAGCTTCTTCTTCCAATTCATTTTCAATCCTAATTCTATTCGGCTATAATTATAAAACCATTTCCCATCTTTTTCCAGATAGTCAATTCGGTACGAAGCATCAATTGGATATACATTGGCATTGAAAGGCTTTTTCAGTATAAACATTCGGCTTGCCAATTCTTTATTTACAATATTCAATTTGAAAATTGCACTTTTCAAAGCTAGGTTTTGGGCATCAATATACAACTTACCGTAATACAAAGGGTCAGTATTTAGTTGTCGTTGTCTGAAGTCAAGTATATAAATCAACCTATTGTCCATGCGGGTGGAACGATCAAAAGAAAACTCGTAGTTTGCAATCATATTTTCGGTAAAAATCATTTCAGGATTTTTCATGATGTCCAGATATAGGGAGTTGAATGGACCACCCATTAGTTTGAACGAAACAGTATCAAGTTTGCTATAATCGGCTTTTTTACGTGCTTTGTAAAGTTCGGCAATGTCGGATTTATAAGAATTAATTGGCTGTTTGTAGATTTCGACAACTGCTTCGGAAAGTGAAACATAAGTCCTGTTTTTCTTAATCGTTTCCCGATAAAATGCAGTCATTAAGTTTCGTTCTGCGGAATAATTTTCGCCCTTCTTTTCAAGTACTGCCATTATTAATGCTTCTGCGTCTTTCGAAATTACATTAATTTCGGGCAATTCTACTGCCGATGGCTCCATTTCAATACGTTGTTTATCGGGGTTGATAAAGGTAAGCGAAATAACCTTATTTTTGTAACCGATAAAACTGATTGATACTTTTGGATCTGATATTGCTTTATCAATTTTAAGAATAAATTCACCTTCGGAATTGGATACAGATGAGATATTTGTTCCTACCACAGTTAGACTGGCAAATGCTAATGGTACATTTGACTTCCTGTCAACAATAATACCTTTGTATTCGGAATAATTATCCTGATTGCGATTTCCACTGACAGGTGTATTGGTAGTTGCAAACACAAAACTCGGGGTCGAAATAAGAAGAAGTACAACGAAACACCCTGAAAGTAAATTGTCTAAAATACGATTTTTAGTTTTCATATTGTGTCTGGAATTTATTAAATGTTTCAAAATAAAGCAATTTTGGTTTAATGTTATTGTAAAACAAAAATACTTGCTAAATAGTTGAAATAATAGCGGTTATTATAGAATGAATTAAAGCAAAGGTAGTAAATGATTCAAATTAGCTTTCCTTATTTACAAAAGTATTAATAATTTATTGATTAGAAAAAAAATCAATCAGCTTTGATTTGGAATAAATATAAAATGAGCTTTATAACGAATAATGTGGGTGAAATCAGGAAGGTATTAATTTAACGGAAGTTCCTGTGAAATAAAAGAAAATATGTTCCGTAACCATTTGTATTTCAATTGATAATGGTTACTTTTCTAAAAAAATATTCTTAACTACTTTAGCCCAATTTTCAGTTTGTCTATCATTTCTTTTTGATGTGAGAGTAGATTTTGTGGTACTAAATTCACAGTTTTTTGTTCAAACGTATATTGCAAATAATTGATTTTATCTAAGCTTTCAATAAAAAATTCTCGTGTATAGTTTATTGTAGCACATTCTTCTTTGATATATTTCACTATCATTTATGCCAACATTGCCACAAATACAAGTCCTCTTGTTCTTTCTTGTTTTCGTACAAAAATTGTTTTTGTTTTTTCCAATGTTGTTTTCATTGTTCTAAAAGAGAACTCAACTTTTGACAAATCCTTATATCGGTCATGAATGGTTTTCATATCAACAATATCTACCGGAACATCAGTTTTTACAACGTAACATACGTCTAACTTTGTAACTACTCAGCACCCCTAGAAAAGGATCAATCGTTATTTGCCACGGCAAG
>JACDZH010000136.1 GCA_013426815.1 Paludibacter sp. | reverse complement strand
TCAAATTCATAAAATATTCTGTATCATCAACTTAGGGGTGCTGAGTAGTTACGAATCCGCTTATTGTCTTCTGTCCTGTCAAAACGTTGGGAAAAATATGTATGATAGGGAGAAGCAAGCTTTTTTATGAAGGCATTTGGAACCGTAATTCCTGCCTGAATGGCAAGTTCATGCACCACCATTTCCCACAACCCAACATCCGAATCATCTTTTTTACTTGGAAATTTTGCGATCCACTGTTTTCCGTTTGTGTCAGCAACATCTGCTTTAGGACGAGCTCCCCCCAACAATGATCCGGGAGCAATAAGTTGATTAATCCATTTTAAGGAAGCTTCATCTAATTCGTCTGCATTTTTTTCATATTGTTCTACTGCATATTCAAGATCCCTTAATGAAGTACAGGGTTGAGCTGCCAGTCGTTGATCGTTACTCAGGAATTCACCATATTCACTTTCTTTAAAACGGAGTCCTCCCATACGGTGACTATCGTGTACACCTAATAAAAAATCAATCCCAAATAAAGTGCGAGGTTCCGTTTTCTCAATTTTGGACAAAAGGATTTCCCTGCGTTTCATCAACAGTTGCCCCCATCTGTCAGGCGAAGAATCTTTGAAAATACCAAAATTGTGATTTGAAGACGCATAATGTAACCCTGAGAAAAGAGGCAATTCAGGATCAATAGAAATACCGGTCTTTATCCATTCTTTGTCATATTCAAAAGAATACACAGCTTTGCCCCGAAGTGTAGCAAAATATAATTTTCCTATCAATTGAGGTGAATCGAGCATATACCAATCCGCATACACAAGTATTTCTTTTTCTTTATTCTGTTTCATAACAAATTAGTCAAATTTAGGTTTCTCAGAATTCCCCTTATCAATAACATGATCAATAGCTGATTCTGTTTTTTTCTTTTTCGGAGCTCTTTTTTTTACAATCAGTCCAGCATCCTGAATCTGTCTGCCTACTGGATCTTTGTCTGCTATCAATAATAAATCATCTTCAAGCCGTAAAACAGATAATACCTGCAAATAGCTACCCAATGAAACCGATGGAGAACCATCTTCTATGTTTCCCAAGGTAGATGTAGCAATGCCGGCTCGCTCGGCCATAGAGCGAATAGATAGCTTTCTGCGTAAACGGGCTAACTTTATATTCTCACCTAAGGTGGCAAGGATATTTTTCTGTTTCTGAATGTAATTTGTCCCTTTTGATTTCATAACAACTGATATTTCAATACAAAAGTATATATAATAATTGATATATCATGTATTATAAATAAACTATTAGAATAAATCAAAAAAAATAATCATCTAATATCATCTAAATCATACTAAAAAACAGTTTCGCTTCCATTGAAATACTAAATAAAATTCGTATCTTTGATATGTGAAAATTTCACATTTTTAGGACTTTTTTTTCTAGTTGGAGAGGCATGTGGACAAAAAGATTCAATAAGTATAATGTACTGATATTTATTATAGAATGAATGAAGTTTCGACTTCCTCCAGCTCCACGAAAAACCAAAATTAAACCTTTAACAAACTCCTTATTAAACGTTTTTTTCTAAATACTAGTTAACATGTTTACAGTTATCCGTTAAAAACAGATAATGTATGGGTTAACATGACCATACATTAGTAATTATTGCTTAAAAAAATATATCTTTGCCTTCGGATTATCCTCAATTGAATTTATACATTTTAAAATATGAAACGTATCCTGATTTTTTCTCTGATCATCTCATTTTTGTCTATTAGTTATACTTTAAATGCACAATCAAAAGATGTTGCAATTAAAAAGAAAAAGGCAAATTTTTTCGAAAGTTTAATACCCAAGAAACTCACTAATCGTATAGAAGTTGGGTACAACAATCCTTCTCGTTTTGGTTCAGGGGTAAGTACAACCTATTTTAATGGTATTAAAATGGGTATTACAACTGAACTTGAAATGAAATACAATATAAGTTTGCTTACTGGTGTACTTTACAATCTGGTTTACTCAGACAAACTTCAAAGATATCCCAATTCTAAATCAGTGAATTATTTAACTTACGGACATTTAATAAATGTTCCGTTGATGGCAATTTATACTATTCCAATCAAAAATAATCTAAAATTATTTGGGTATAGCGGACCTACTTTCAGTGTTGGGCTTAGACAAAGAGAAGTTGCACTTTCAACAGTAAGCACCGTTACAAGTACTTATTCCAATATGTATAATAGTTCCCTAAACCGTCTCAATTTGCAAGTTGGATTGGGTGGTGGTGTTCAATGGAAAAAATTCCAGTTAAAAGGTGGTTATGATTGGGGCGTTTTGAATTTGAATAGAAAAGATACCGGAAAACTTTATCAAAGAGGTTGGTACGTTACTTTTGGATGTGAATTTTAAAAACTTAACAATTATAGTCTGTTAAGCGCAAAAAATTTATTGAGTTAATCTTAAATATTTGATTCGTTTCCATTTTCAAATTGACACATTTTCACATTTTCATATTTTCAAATTGACAGTACATCAAATCTCAAATTCCTTTAGATTATTTTGCACTTAATTCAGATTTAAAAATGTTCCTGAAAACAATGCAACTCTACCCGATTTTCCTGCAACACCCTATTATTTGTACTGATAGTCGCGTGTGTCCAACCGGTTCGCTTTTTTTTGCATTAAAAGGCGATAATTTTAATGCCAATACTTTTGCACTTTCAGCACTTGAAAAAGGTTGCGCTTATGCTGTTGTAGATGATCCGGAATTTGCAATTGATGATCGGTTTTTATTGGTGAACGATGTGTTGCAAACTCTGCAACAACTCGCTACATATCACCGAAATAAATTAGGAACACGTATAATTGGGATAACCGGAACAAATGGAAAAACAACAACCAAGGAATTAATTGCTGCGGTATTGCAACAAAAATTCGAAATTCTTTACACCAAAGGCAATTTGAACAACCATATTGGTGTTCCGTTAACACTACTTCAACTAAAACCGGATCACCAATTGGCTGTGATAGAAATGGGTGCCAATCATACGGGCGAAATTAAAATGCTTGCCGAAATTGCTTGTCCCGATTACGGTATCGTTACCAATGTAGGTAAAGCCCATCTCGAAGGATTTGGTTCGTTTGAAGGAGTAATGCAAACAAAAGCAGAACTTTACGACTATATTTTTTCTAATGGAAAAGATATTTTTATCAACAAAGACAATCGTTGTTTGTGTGAAATGGCAGTAAAAGCCGGATTTAGAAAAGATGCACGGATTCGTGGCTACACTTTACAATCTTCAAATTCGATGTGCGATGTTAATGGAGAAATCAAGAGATGCTCTCCTTTTTTGAAAATGAAATGCTCTTTTAATTCTAGTATTTCATTTAATATTAATACCAAGTTGATAGGTTCTTATAACGCCGAAAACGTTTTATGCGCTGTAGCAACAGGAAAGTGTTTTGGAGTGGATGTGGTGTTAATAAAAAAAGGATTAGAAAATTATTTTCCACAAAATAACCGTTCGCAACTTAGTGTTACTGAAAACAATAAATTAATAGTAGATGCTTATAATGCCAATCCAACCAGTTTACGTGCAGCCATTTTAAATTTTGCACAAATACAATTGAAACGTAAAACCCTTATTTTGGGCGACATGCTCGAATTGGGTGAGCAAAGTAGTGAAGAACATCAAAACATAGTTGATTTATTACAACAAAACAAGTTTAAAAACGTTTTATTGGTTGGTGAATCGTTTAAGAATACACTCAATCCCTATCGTTGTTACGAAAATGTGAATGCACTTTTTGATTATCTGCTTTCAAATCCCATTAAACGAAATTATATTTTAATCAAAGGTTCAAGGGGCATTAGACTCGAAAAAGTGTTGGAATTGCTTTAATTTTTTAAAATACAATAGTTAATATTTTTTATGGATAAGATTAAAAGAAATAATTTAATTATAATTATTGTGGCTGCAATAGTAATTATTGCCTTGGCAATTGCTGCATTTTACTTTTTCCGCAAAGCTACTGAAAAGGAAAAGGAAATGACAGAAGTGGTGGCAATGATGAATTTTGAAAAGGAGCAGGTTGAAAAGGAATTCTCCGATTTAAATTCCGAGTTTGATGGATATACCACTAATATTCAAAATGATTCATTGGTGAAATTGCTGCAAGATCAAAAAATGAAAGTGCAACAATTGTTGAATGAATTAAGAATTACTAAATCAACAAATGCAAGGCGTATTGCGCAGTTAAGACAAGAATTGGCAACTGTTCGGAATGTGATGATTCAATATGTAAATCAGATTGATTCGCTCAATTCAATTAACAAAGAACTCAAAACTGAAAATGTTGAAGTTCATCGCAAATTTCAAGCTGCAACTGAAACTGTACAGCAACTTTCTAAAGAAAAAGAAACCTTAAATCAGGTGGTTAGCCGTGCATCGGTTATGGAGGTTACAAGTTTTACTATGGTTCCACTTAACAGTAAAAATAAAAAAACCGGTTGGTTTTCGCAAACTGCCAACTTGCAATTTAATTATACAATTGCTAAAAACATAACAGCTCAACCTGGTGAAAAAATAGTTTATTTGAGGATCATCCGACCTGACGATGAAGTATTGACAAAAAGTCAGAGTAATGTTTTTACCTACGAAAATAAAAATATTACTTACTCGGTTTCGAAAAAAATTGAATATTCTGGTGATGCTTTGAGTGATGTTCTATACTGGAAAGTTGGTGAAATTTTACCAAAAGGTACATATCGGGCTGAATTTTTTATCGATGGAAATAGAGTAGGTAATTTTACTTTCGTTTTTGAAAAATAATACAGAAGAAGATTAATGTAAGTAATATGTAATAATTATTGATATGTTTCTTGTGCTAATTATTCATAGCAAAAGACTTGTAACTTATAACTAAACGCTCGTAACTGCCTATGTCACAATCACATAAATTCACACACGATGCAGGATTAATCGCTTTCGATGAAAAACATAGAAATACAATAAAATTCAACATCTCGCGATACGATACCGCTGTGAATATTGGTATGGCACGTTATAACAATGTGGAGATAGCTAAAAGTCAGGCTGCTGAAATAAAGCGTGATGTGTTGCAAAACTGGGGCAAGTATTTGGTCCAATTTGAAGAAAAAATTAGTGCTCGTGGTGTAAAAGTGCTTTGGGCAAAAGATGCAGCCGAAGTTACTGCTTTTATTGAAAAAATTCTGAAAGAAAACGAAGCAAAATTGCTTGTGAAAAGCAAATCGATGACCACTGAGGAAATTGAGTTAAACGAAACAGCTGAGGGATTGGGTTGTGAATCGGTCGAAACCGATTTAGGAGAATTTATTGTACAAGTGGCAGGCGAAAAGCCATACCATATAGTTACACCGGCAATGCACAAATCGAAAGGTGATATTGCAAAACTTTTTAACGAAAAATTTGGCACAGCTATTGACAGTACGCCCGAAGAAACGACGGAATATGTTCGTCAAGTTTTGCGAAAAAAATATACCAGAGCACAAATTGGTGTTACCGGAGCCAACTTTTTAATTGCTGACATTGGTGGAATTTCGGTTACCGAAAATGAAGGAAATGGATTGATGACAACTGCTTTTCCAAAAGTGCATATTGTTATTGCAGGAATTGATAAAATTATTCCAAAAATGAACCAATTGGGATTGTTTTATCCTTTATTGGCTGCACATGGAACAGGACAGCAAATAACAGCTTATAATACAATTTTTACTGCTCCAAGACTTGCAAATGAGGTAGATGGACCGGAGCAAATGTTTGTAATTTTGTTAGATAATGGAAGAACGAAGCTATTTGCCGACAATGAGGCTTTAGAAGCATTGGCATGCATTCGTTGTGGAGCTTGTCTTAATAGTTGTCCGGTATATAAAACAATTGGTGGATATACCTATGATACAACTTATAGCGGACCAATTGGGTCAGTTTTGACACCTTTTTTGCGTGGGTTCAAAGATTTTTCACATTTGAGTTTTGCTTCCACACTTTGTGGAAAATGTGTTGAAGTTTGTCCGGTAAAAATTCCGCTTACTGATATTCTTTTGTCAAACAAGCGGAAAACAGTTGAAAAAAAATTGTCTCCAATAGCAGAAAAATGGGCAATGAAAGGTTTTAAATTAATCAATTCAAAACACATTGGGTTCGATGTTTTTCCAAGTATGCTAAAAAATGCCGTAATATATCCTTTTAATTTCAAAGGTTGGGGACCTAAACGGACAATGCCAAAATTCGCCAAAAACTCATTTTCTAAACAATACAAAAAAACAAATTCATAAAGATTTAATTTTTACAAATACAACGAAAACGAATATGAAACGAACAGCACTATTTTCTTTTTTTGTACTGATGCTTACCATTATTTTACCTGCTTGTCGCGAAGATGTTTTTATGGATTGGAAGCTAAAAAACGCAACTTGGTTGGAAGCTCATAAATCAGATTCAGGCTTTGTTACAACTTCTAGCGGCTTAATGTATAAAGTAATACATCAAGGTGAACAGCGTTATCCCAATGTAAATAGCACAGTAGTTGTAACATATAAAGGAACTTTGGTTGATGGTTCTACTTTTGATTCTGGAACGAAAGTTGGTTTTGTTTTGTCACAAACTATAGCCGGCTGGAAAGAGGGTATCCCTAAAATGCAAGATGGAGGGCATTATATTTTTTATATTCCAAGCCAGTTAGCCTACGATAAAATTTCCACAAATGCTGATATTCCACCATATTCTACTCTGATTTTTGATGTTACTTTAGTTAAATCGTATTAATTGACACTTATATATAATGAAAAAATACATATTTATCCTTTTCTGTTCATTGACAAGTACTTCTATTGCAGTAGAATACACTGTAAAAAGTATACCAAATCCGATAACAGCTGATGCACATGCTTTTGTATGTAATCCGGATGGTATTTTGAAAATGGAAACTGTTCAGGAACTAAACATTTCTCTCGATTCGTTAAAATCTCAAACCGGTGCCGAAGTGGCAGTTGTGGCAGTAAATTCAATAGGACAAGCCGAACTTAATACATTTGCCACCGAACTTTTTACCACATGGGGAATTGGTAAAGCCAAACAAGACAATGGATTATTGGTTTTATTTGTTCTCGACCAGAAGAAAGTAAAATTTGAAACAGGTTATGGTCTCGAAGGTGTACTTCCAGATGCTATTTGCAAACGTATTCAAATGCAAAATATGATTCCTGAATTCAAGAATGGCAATTATGATGCTGGAATGCTTGCCGGAGTTCAGCGTATTGCATCTTCTATTCGAAAAGAGCCTGTAGCACAAGAAGTTGTTACTCCCATTGTGTGGAGCGAAATTTTACCAATAGCCCTTGCAATTTATTTATTATTGATGCTATTTACCTGGATTTGGATTGGAAATTCAATACAGAAAATCAGGAAAAATCCGAAAATTCTCAGCAATTTAGCAAGATATAAAGCAATAAAAAATGAAAAATCAGGCATTATAAGTTTGATGGCATTGATTCTTCCTGCATTGGGATTTGTAGGAATACTTTTTTTCTCACAACCCATTTTCTTACTATTGCTGATTCCAATACCAATTACGACCATTCCGGGTAATATATATGGAAAAATGATGATGCTAAAAATCAGGCGTGAACCCATACCATGCAATGTTTGTGATGGAAAAATGCATATTTTGTCCGAAAAACAAGAAGATGCACATTTAAAATTGGCACAACAATTTGAAGAACAATTACATGCCATTGATTATGATGTGTTTGTTTGTGATAAATGTGCCAATGAAGCTATTTTCACATTAGATAAACCAAGCGCTTATTCAGAATGTCCCAAATGTGGAACTAAAGCATTTATACTTAAAGACAAAAGAACAGTTGTTGCACCAACTTATATAAGTGCGGGTACTGAACGTACAACTTATCACTGTAAATTTTGCGGCTATGAAGAAAACAATAACCATAATATACCCCGCCTTTCCCGTTCCAGTGGCGCATTAGTTGGTGGTGCAGTAGCCGGAGGATTATTTAGTGGCGGTGGTGGTTTCGGCGGTGGTGGCGGAGGCGGAAGTTTTGGCGGTGGAATGTCAGGTGGAGGTGGAGCAAGCAGCGGTTGGTAAAAGCCATATAAAGAAAATTTATATATTCAATTTTTTATAAATAATTTAAAATAACTTAGTATAAATCATGTCTTATATACCCTATCGGGGTTTGGAGACTTAAACATTCAAAACAATGAAAAAGAACACAATTATTTTAATTTCAGTAGTAGCCGTTATAGTTTTAGCATTTTTATGGGGAATGTCAGGTTACAACGGCTTAGTTTCATCTCAAGAAAACGTAAATAGTCAATGGGCAAATGTCGAAAGTCAGTATCAACGCCGTAGTGATCTGATTCCAAATTTAGTAGCAACAGTAAAAGGGTATGCATCACACGAAAGCTCAACACTCGAAGGTGTTGTGGCTGCTCGTGCCAAAGCAACTCAAATTACAGTTGATCCTGCAAATCTGACAAGTGAGAAACTGCAAGAATATCAAGCAGCACAAGGACAGGTAAGTTCAGCATTGGGAAAATTGTTGATGATAACCGAAAATTATCCCGACTTAAAAGCCAATCAAAATTTTCTCGAATTACAAGCTCAATTAGAAGGTACTGAGAATCGTATTTCGGTTGAAAGAACCCGTTTCAATGAAACTGCACAAAGTTATAACAAGTCTATTCGGAGTTTCCCAACCAATATTTTAGCTGGTATGTTTGGTTTTGATAAAAAACCATATTTCGAAGCCGAAAAAGGTAGTGAAAAAGCACCGGAAGTAAAATTCTAAAAACAAAAAAACACTCAAAGAGTGCATAGCACCTTTGAGTGTTTTTTATAATAGACATTATATAAGTTATAAAATCATTGATACATTATTTTAAAATTAG
>JACDZH010000488.1 GCA_013426815.1 Paludibacter sp. | reverse complement strand
ATGTTTGCAAGGGGCAGGTCTTTTTCGTTTAACTGACAGCCATTATGTCTAAAAAGATCCATGTTTTTGAGGAAAGCTCAAATGGGTCGCTCCACTTTCCGGTGAGATACACGAACGCGGCAAGCACAGCCATAATGACCACGGTACGAATCAGCGTCGCGAGGTCAGAATCCACCCCTTCCAGCCCTATCTTCGCGAAAATAGCCGTCAGTGCTGCGAATACAGCAGACAAAACCGCCCAGACAAACCAGTTTGATGTCATTGTCATGGTCGAATACCTCCTGGCTCGGCGTCTGACCGGACGCGCCTGTTTGCGCTCCGGGAGAATGCTCGCGCATCTCGAAATCCCGCCGGAAAAAAGCCGTCCCCGCCAGCCGATATGGGCACATCCCGCGCCATGTTCCATGGGGAAAAGCGAAATGCGCTGAACAATGGCCAATTGATCAGAGGCGGTACCTGGCCACCCCAACCGGAAAGTCAGCGGTCTATCCGACATATTTGGTGATTTGAGTTCAATACCATGTTCCCTGAATCCTCAGACGGGCCACCCGCTTTCCGGCCAGCCGCTCCAGGGCGGCGAGCTGATGCTTCTTAAGACCGGCGGTATTTCCACTGACGATGCTGATGGTCTCTTCCTCCATGGCTGATATGAAATAATGCGGAAAAGAAGGCAGGGTCTTATTTTTTCCCGACCCCTTTTATCTCGACCCCTTTTATCTTCGGGAAAAAACGGCCTGTACGCATTGCATAATCCTTATACATATCCCCAAACGTATCAACCATCAGCACTTCTTCTTTTTTTACAAGTGCGTGCCACATCAGATGCAATACCACCACCCAAAGCAAATATGGCCAGGAATTTAAATACACCGCAATTCCAGGACATATAAATGTGATCCAGGCCGCGTACATGGGGTGACGAAAATATCTGAAAGGCCCCCCGGTACACAGTTTGTCATCTACCCACCAAGTACGAAGGGTCAACAGAGACCAGAAGTGAAGACAAAGCCCCAGTATAATCGGTTCTTCAGGATTAAGCGTACTTCGATCAAAAAATGAGTAGAAAAAAGAATGG
>JACDZH010000135.1 GCA_013426815.1 Paludibacter sp. | reverse complement strand
TGCCGTGGCAAATAACGATTGATCCTTTTCTAGGGGTGCTGAGTAGTTACTTCATTTGTTTATATAGGGCAATTAATATCTATTTAGTTTTTCATTTATCAATGGTTTAAACAATTGACCTTATAATTTGTTTAAAGTTTAGATTTATAGCGATTTATATTGAATTCCAAAATATTAAATAAATGAAATGCACGAAACTCTAGTATCAAAATCCGTTATCTTAAAGTCGATGAATAAAAATAATTTTCAACAAACCACATTCGAAAACTTTCTGAATGATTTCAAGACAACAATAAAGCGGTTATTCCGCGAGGAAAATGATATCAATCAGATGAGTATAAAACGCGGTTTACCCTCTGAAATATTACATGAAATTATGAGGAGTAATCCTCTATCGCTTAGTATACCAAAAGAATATGGTGGACGTGGTGGAACAGTGTCTGAAAATATGCAGTTATTATCAGCTGCATCTTATGAATCGATGGCATTATCTTTAACATTGGGAATTAATAGTGCATTGTTTTTACAACCATTTGCCAAATACGGACAAGAAAGCGCAAAAAGAGGTGTTTTTGATCGTTTTTTACATGCTCAAAACATGGGAGGTTTGATGATTACTGAACCTGGATATGGTAGTGATGCACTCAATATGCAAACTTCGTATGTAGAAAAACAAGATTCTTTTCATCTTCGTGGAACAAAACATTGGGCAGGACTTACCGGTCAGGCTAATTTTTGGTTATTAACAGCCCGTAAACAAGTCGAACAAGGTAATCTTCAACGCGATATTGACTTTTTTGTTTGTGATAATAATGCACCGAATCAAAAAATTGTAGTGGAAGAATATTTCGAAAATCTCGGACTTTATCAGATTCCATATGGAAGAAATAAATTAGATGTAGAAATACCTAAAATTCAAAGACTTGAACCACATACAACGGGTGTAAAAATGATGCTCGACCTATTGCATAGGAGTCGTATGCATTTCCCCGGTATGGGACTTGGATTTATAAAACGCATGCTCGATGAAGCAATAACGCATTGTCAACAGCGTATGATAGGAGGAAAATCTTTATTTTCGTACGATCAGGTCCAACAACATTTGGCTCGTATTCAGGCAAATTTCACCATTTGTTCGGCACTCAGTTTAAAAGGTAGCGAAATGGCTGATATCCGTAATGATTTGACTACTTTGGGATTGGAATCTAATATTATTAAAACAGTTACTACAGACTTAATGCAGGAATCAGCACAATCACTTTTAAATCTGGTGGGTGCTATAGGATATAGACTCAACCATATTGCAGGACGTGGAACAGTTGATTCACGGCCATTTATGATTTTTGAAGGTTCGAACGATATACTTTATGCTCAAATAGCAGAATCGCTTTTAAAACTTATGAAGTCGGCAAAGGAAACAAGTTTATTGGTTTATTTAAAAGGACATGAATTAACAGAAAGAGCTGCAAAAAATCTGAAGGATTTATTAAGTTTACACATTGATTTGCAGATTTCGCAACGTAAATTGGTTGAATTGGGTCGGCTTATGAGTAGAATCGTATCAATGGATTTAGTTATAAAAATGGGCAATAATGGTTTTAGATCTGATTTAATTGATGGGGCAGTTTCAATTCTTCGTCAGGAAATTTCCAATTTGATAAACTATTATGAATATCCACAAACTGTCCTGGTGGTTGATAATTATTTTGAAGACAGCTCCTGGAGTAGTTTAATTAAATAATTTTTGGTATAGTAGCTCAGGTTGCAGCGATTTTAAATAAGATAGCTACTTACCAATTACCGCTTCCTGAGAAATATTTGCCTCAACTATTGTTGTTATTGTTTCCGCTTATAAATCTTCAATTATTATCATTTTAATTTGCCCCAACTATCTATGCTACCCTTTTTTTGTTGTTTCATCAACTACTGGGAAGCTATCTACCATTAGCAATTCTTTTGTTTACATTTAACTGCCTCTACCTCGCTGTAGTGGCTTATTTTTCTCTATATCTGACCTAATTGTCGTGAAATATCCCTCATCTAACTCGATTAAACCAGATAATTCATACTCGTTATCTCTTTTGCCCATTAATTCACGTAATTTGTTTAATTTTGACCACACGAGTTCATATCTATAGTGAACCAACTGTCTTTCAATTCAAATTGAAAAACTTTTCTTTGTTGATGTTAATAAATGAATGGTAATAAACTTATGTGTAAAAGGCAAACATGAATCATGCATCGCTGTTCACTCCGCAAAGTTGTTCTTTTTCTACAATTTTTACAATCAAGTTGCTACTTGTCATTTTTCCAATAATGATTTTTTGATCCGCAAGTTGAACATATTATACCTATTACATATCGAACTTCATTGTATTTTTATTTACAACCATCTTTGTTTTAAAACTGATCATTAAAAATGAGTAAATTCATTATCAATGTAGATTTATCTAAAGCAATTGTAATAGTGTGAAATTAGGTTTGCAAAAGAATACTAATATTTAATTTAATTCAGGAAACTTCTACAATCTATTCAATCTTTGATAATAAATTCGATATAAAACCACACAATTGCCATCAATTGCAACTTCTTAACATCTCATAAATTTTTGAATTTTGATTTCAACTTTCTGAAATAAAGTCTAATATGATTATTAAAAATTTAAAAATGAGTTCTGGCTTGCAAGTATTAATCAAAAAATGCAAAATATTCTAAAATTTTATAACAACTAATTTATTCCATGTATTGATAATCAAAAAATGGTGTTAGTTGTGTGTTTAGTATTTACCATCGTTTTAAGTTACAAATTAAAGCACAAATTACTATAAAATTTCTAAAATAATAATAACTTAAGTTGATATTGACATAAATCAATATTTTTAATTTGTTAAATTCAATATCTTTGCATTATAAAACATTCCTTTAGGCATATCACAATTTTATTTTCCTACTATGAAAAAACTAATTTCGACATTAATCATTTTCTTGTTCTTTGGCTTATGTGCTACTTTAGCACAAAATAAAAAACTGACTGTTACGATAACCAATATTAAAAACACACAAGGAAAATCCATTCGATTGGCTGTTTTTAATTCAAAAGGTAACTTTCCGAACGATAAATCAGTAAAAGAAGTAGAATTAAAGGCAACCACTTCAACTATAAAATTTGAAGTTGAACTACATTTTGGCGAATATGCAATTGCTGTATTTCATGATGTTAATTCTAACGAAAAATTAGACAAAAACATGTTCGGTGTGCCCAAAGAGCCTTATGGTTTTAGTCAAAATTTTAAACCAAAGTTTTCGGCACCCGTTTTCAACGATTGCAAATTCACTTTCAACGAGAGTAATAATTCATTGAGTATTGATTTTCTTAAGTAATTCGATATAAGCACATAAATAGCATAAAATTATTTTGGGAAATATTATATAACATTATCATTCACAGAAGATTAAAATTAGACTCGAATGAAACAACTTTTAATTATTAGGTTTGTATTACTATTCACTTTTTTGACGGTTAAAGCACAGACCCATATAGATAAATACATTCAGGAAGGATTAAATAACAATGAAAGCATAAAGCAGCAAAAATTTCTACTCGATAAAAGTCTGTATGCACTTAAAGAAGCCAAATCGCTTTATCTTCCAAACCTGAGCTTGGGAGCAACCTATACCGTAGCCGATGGAGGTCGTACAATCGATTTTCCAGTGGGCGATTTAGTAAATCCAATTTACAGCACATTAAATACACTTACGGGCACTTCAAATTTTCAACCAATTGATAACCAAAGTTTTTTGTTGAATCCAAATGATTTTTATGATGTGAAACTTCAGATTATATTCCCGATTATTAATTCTGAAATTATTTACAATAAGAAAATAAAAGCGGAAGAATTCAACTTACAAAAAACTGAAATTGATATTTATAAGCGTGAGTTGGTAAAGGAAATTAAAACTGCGTACTACAAATACCTACAATCTGACCAAGCAGTACGGATTCACGAAAAAGCTTTGTTGATGGTGCAAGAAAATCTTCGAGTGAATAAAGTATTGTTCAATAACCAAATGGTTAACAAAACAGTTGTTTTACGAAGCGAAAATGAGGTTGAAAAAATATTGGCACAAGTTGAAACTGCCAAGCAAAGCCGAAATAATGCCCGAGCTTATTTCAATTTTTTGCTTAATAAACCCAATAGTACAGAAATTTTAAGCGATTCTATCAATACCATCCCAGTGTTAGCCATCGATGCAGATATGTCAACTTCCAAACGGGAAGAGTTGATAAAACTTAATCAAGCTATGAATATCAATCAACATGTTATTGGGCTTGCCAAATCGTCCATCGTTCCCAAACTGAATTCGTTTGTTGATGCCGGTTCACAAGGATATAGCTTTGCAGTAAATAAAAAAACACCTTATTATATCGCTGGTTTATCGCTTGAGTGGAGTATTTTTTCGGGTGGAAAGGACAGGTATAAAATGAAACAAGCCAAATCCAATGCAAGTGCATTGCAGTCGCAAACAAAATATGTGGCACATCAACTCCAACTTCAAATGGATGTAGCCGTGAATAATTATAAAGCCTCCATGTCGCAATATTACGCTGCTAAAACGCAAGTTGTTTCATCCAACAGATATTACTCCGACCTCAGCAATTTGTATAAACAAGGTCAATCGATGTACATCGAACTTTTAGACGCACAAAATCAATTGGTTTCAGCCCAATTACAAGAAAATATTTCGCTTTACGATACATGGATTAAACAAGCCGAAATAGAAAGAGCAAACGCAAGTTTTAACATTAAATAAAAATAATATGAACATCAAATTGATATTGCAGTGTATGATGGCTGCTTTGGCTTTCGTTACTTTGAGCTGCGGAAGCAAACAAAACAAATCAACAGAATTTTCGCCCGAAACCATTTCGGTAACAGTGGCTCAAGTAAAAAATGTTACCAACCCTTCAACTGTGTATGCTACTGGTCTGATTTCGACAGAGAACGAAGCACGATATGCATTTAAGATTGGTGGAGTAATCGACCGTGTTTTGGTTAAAGATGGACAGCATTTCAACAAAGGACAAGTATTAGCCACTTTAAAAATAACCGAAATAGATGCGCAAGTATCGCAAGTAAAACTGAGTTACGAAAAGGCAAAAAGAGATTATACACGTGCATTAAATTTGTATAACGACAGTGTTGCTACCTTGGAACAACTTGAGAATGCCAAAACCGCCTTGGATGTAGCAAAAGAATCGGTTGATTTGGTAGGTTTCAACAAAAAATACACTACTATTTATGCCGAATCGAGTGGGTTTGTTACAAAAAAAATGGCCAACGAAGGTGAAATTATTGATGCCGGAATGCCCGTACTTGCCATCAACGAATCAAACGGTTCAAACGATTGGGTACTGAAACTGGGGTTAAACGATAAAAGTTGGACAGCTGTTTCAGTTGGAAATGCCGCTACTGTTGTTATCGATGCATTTCACGACAAAGAATTTAATGGTAAAGTCCTTCGCAAATCGTTGGCTGCTGACCCAATTACTGGGTCGTTCGAAGTGCTTATCAAACTCGATATGAAAGGCGACAAACCTGCCATAGGAATGTTTGGAAAAGCCAAAATCGTAACCAATTCCGATATTCAACTTCCCGTTATTCCCTACAACGCAGTTATCGAAGCGGATGGGAACAATGCTTTTGTATTTGTACCAGTGGGAAACAATAAAGTAAAACGTGTACCAATTGTTATCGAAAGTTTTGACAACGAGCATGTTGTAGTGCATAGTGGCTTAGAAAATGTAACAGAAATTGTGGAGTCGAATAGTGCCTTTCTGAATGATAATTCAAACATCACAATTATAAAATAATTGAATTATGAACCTTACAACATTTTCAGTAAAAAACTACCAATTTACTTTAATTATGTTTATCATGGTAGCTGTAGTCGGGTTGGTTACATTGTTGACCATGCCACAAGCTGAAGACCCACAGATAAACGCTCCTGAATATCCGGTAGTCGTTATTTACCCAGGCACAAGCCCCAAAGATATGGAAGAACTTGTGGCAAAACCAATAGAAAATCAGCTGTACGAACTTGAGGATATCGACAAAATACATACTTCTATCGAAGATGGCATTGCTGTATTGTTTGTGTCATTTAAATATGGAGTAGATGTAAATCAAAAATTGCAAGAAGTTCAACGCGAAGTGAATGGGCTTAGAGGCGATTTGCCTAAAGATATTCATAGCATTGATGTTTCAAAAATTGATCCTTCAGATGTCAATATTTTGCAAGTAGCTTTTGTTTCCGAAGTGGCATCGTTTAAAGATATGCGCACCAAAGCTGAAGAATTAACCGATCAGTTAGAAAAAATTTCGAACCTCAAAAAAATCAAAATTTCAGGTGCACCTGAGGATGTCATCCGAATTGACATTGAACTGGATAAATTAGCACGATTGAATATACCACTCAATTTTGTTATTGGAAGTTTGCAAAGCGAAAATGCCAACATACCCGGAGGAAGTATCAATGCAGGAACTAAAACGTTTAATGTCAAAACCAGCGGGAAGTTTAGTAGCATCGACGATGTAGCCAATACGGTTGTTTTCAATGGGAATGGTAAAATTGTATATCTTAAAGACATTGCTACGATAGGTTACCGAAATGAAGTTCAAAACCATATTACCCGACTGAATGGACACAGATGTATATTGGTTACTGCCTGTCAAAAAAGTGGGGCGAATATTAGTTCTACCAAAAAAGAATACGAACCTGTTGTCGAAGAGTTTGAAAAATCGCTTCCTTCGAATATCAAAATGATTAAAAACTTCGACCAAGCCGACAACGTTGCACACCGTTTGGGAAGTTTGGGAATCGATTTTATCATTGCCATATTATTGGTTTTAATTACACTTCTACCCCTTGGCATTCGAGCTTCGCTTATTGTGATGGTTTCAATTCCACTTTCGTTGGCACTTGGCTTAGTGGGATTAAATGCGTTAGGATATTCGCTGAATCAACTCAGTATTGTAGGATTTGTGGTTGCGCTTGGTTTACTTGTTGATGATAGCATTGTGGTTGTCGAGAACATTGAACGATGGCTTAGAGAAGGTTATTCGCGCACCGAAGCAGCTATCAAAGCTACCAAACAAATCAGTCTGGCTGTGTTGGGTTGTACAGTAACACTTGCCATAGCATTTATGCCCATGGTTTTTATGCCTGGCACATCGGGCGATTTTATACGCAGTTTTCCGACTACCGTAATTACTTGCGTTCTTGCATCCATGCTTGTATCGCTTACTGTAGTTCCTTTTCTTGCAAGTAGAATACTCAAAGAACATGCTAACGCCGAAGGAAATATCTTTTTACGGGCATTGAAACAACTCATTAGGAATACGTATTCAAAACTGATGACGAAAGCCCTCAAACGTCCGGTTTTGACTTTGTTAATCGCATTGGTTCTCTTTGGAGGATCGCTCATGCTTTTTTCGGTAATCGGGTTTAAATTGTTCCCATCGTCGGAAAAACCAATATTTATTGCTAATGTTCGTATGCCTTTACAGACTAACATACAGGAAAGCGATAGAATTACCCGAATAATTGAAGACAGTCTGAAAAAGAATAAACAAATCCAGTATTTTACCTCCAACATCGGAAAAGGCAATCCTGAAGTTTACTACAATGTAATACAACAGAAAGAAAAAAGTGATTTTGCACAGATATTTATTCAAATGCACGAAAATGCACGACCTCTGGAAAAAATTAAACTCATAGAACAACTGAGAAAGCAGTTCGAAAACTTCCCAATGGCTATTGTTGAAGTGAATGATTTTGAACAAGGTCCACCAGTAAAAGCACCTGTCAGCATTCGTGTTTTTGGCGATAACCTTGACTCGCTTCGGCAATATTCCTTTGATGTGGAAAAGATTATTAGATCCAATCCGGGTACTATTTATATCAACAACGAACTAAATGTTCTGAAATCGGATATAAAAGTAAATGTGAATAAAGAAAAAGCACGAACGCTTGGGGTAATGACAGCCGATATAGCCGCTACGGTACGCATAGCAATAGCAGGGTTGCAGGTTGGTACTTACACCGACAAAGAAAGCAATGACTACGAGGTGATGCTCAATGTGCCCCGCGATAAAGTGCCTAAGCTGGACATATTTAAAAACTTATTTGTAAATAATGCCAACGGAACAGCCATACCGCTGAATCAAGTGGCAACCATAGAGTTCGAAACTTCGCCAACTAAAATCAATCATTTCAACAAGTTACGCTTTGCTGAAATCAGTTCTTATACACGCAAAAACGTACTTGCTAATGATGTATTGGAAGACATAGTTCCGAAAATCGAAAAATTAAATCTTCCAAAAGGGTATTACTTCAAATTATCTGGCGAAGCCGAAACTCAGGAGGAAGCATTCGGCGGTGGATTTATGACTGTTATTCTGATTA
Source organism: Paludibacter sp. (assembly GCA_013426815.1). GTDB lineage: Bacteria > Bacteroidota > Bacteroidia > Bacteroidales > Paludibacteraceae > Paludibacter. The sequence goes on along the minus strand of JACDZH010000135.1, from coordinate 580 downwards.
CCATTTTCTTGTTTATTGCGGTGCTTATTTTACAATTTAAAAACTTTAAAGGAACTTTAATAGTACTTTCGGTAATACCGTTGGGCATTGTAGGGGGAGTTTCTATGTTATTCCTCACAGGTAATCCCATGTCGTTTATTGCTATTATCGGATTTATTGGATTAGCCGGTATTGAGGTTAAGAACTCCATTTTGTTAGTCGATTTTACCAATCAACTTCGTGCTACCGGAGTAGAATTGGATGCGGCTATTGAGCAAGCTGGCGAAATCAGATTTCTTCCCGTAGTACTTACATCGCTCACTGCTATTGGAGGCATGATACCGTTGGCATTAAATCCTAATCCGCAAATTTCGCCACTTGCCTTGGTACTGATTGGTGGGTTGATTAGTTCTACTTTATTATCACGAATAGTAACACCCGTGATGTACAAACTGATAGCTCCAAAAATTGAAAAATAAAAATTAAACTTTAAATTTATAATTTTTTTAAATGAGTATCGGGTGTTGTACCTAAAGAAAAAAGTTTGCATTTGTCTTTCATAAAAATTGAAGGATAATGAATTTGCTAAATTTCATTGCAC
>JACDZH010000487.1 GCA_013426815.1 Paludibacter sp. | reverse complement strand
ATTCATAAAATATTCTGTATCATCAACTTAGGGGTGCTGAGTAGTTACGAAATTTGGGGATACCTTAAAAATTGAAATTATAAGCGATTTTTAAACTATCTTTGCAATATGAAAAATAATTCCACTCAAGTTGATGACACGCTGAGAAGAATGGGTATCAATACCCTCAACGCAATTCAGTTGGCGACACTCGATGCTAACCTTAGGGACAAGGATATAATTCTTTTGTCACCAACTGGTTCAGGCAAAACATTAGCCTATTTATTGTCAGTTTTGTTGAGTTTAAATCGTGATTGCCAAAAAGTTCAGACATTGATTTTGTCACCTTCGCGTGAGTTGGTAGTACAAATTGAGCAAGTTTGGCGAAGTATGAGTACTGGTTTCAAAGTAAAAACGTGTTATGGTGGTCGTTCCTCCAATAAAGAAAAACGGGATTTAGAAGTTCCACCGGCATTGTTGATAGGAACACCGGGGCGACTTCAGGATCATATTGAACGTGGAAATTTTGATGTTACAGAAATAAAAATATTGGTACTTGATGAATTCGATAAATCACTCGAAATGGGCTTTACAGAACAAATAAAAGCCATTATTTCACGTATTCCCAACCTCAATAAACGAATTCTTACATCTGCCACCAATGCAGTAGTTATTCCGGCATTTACTGGAATTCAAAATCCAATTAAACTTGATTTTTCGGAAACAGAAAATCTATTGAAGGGTCTGAAAATTTTTACAGTAAGAGGCATGAACAATGATAAAATGGATTTGCTTTATCATTTGATATGTAAGCTAGGCAATGAAAGTTCTTTGATTTTTTGCAACAAGCGCGAAGCCGTAGAATAAGTCAGTGTATATTTAAGACAAAGCAATATTGATAATGAATTTTTTCATGGTAAGTTGGAACAACCTGAACGCGAACGAGCATTATCTAAATTTCGAAATGGAAGCTGTACTTCCCTTATTTCTACGGATTTAGCTTCACGAGGATTAGATATTCCGGAAATAAAAATATATGAGTATCTGGTGTTGTACCTAAAGAAAAAAGTTTACATTTGTCTTTCATAAAAATTGAAGGA
>JACDZH010000486.1 GCA_013426815.1 Paludibacter sp. | reverse complement strand
ATGTAAAATGCTGATTACACTAAATGTTTTTTATGAGCTGTTAAACCACGGCTAAAGATAAATTCAAGGAAAAATGGACTGAATATCTAAATAAATGCGAGAAGATAAGGCAATATGGATTTTATATTTTCCTTGGAGAAGAGGCTGGGCCACCAAGTATTGGAATTCTTGAACATATACGAGACCGTCAAGGTCATCTTAAAGAAATTGAATATGATAAAGCGAACAAGCAGGAGCTTAAACGTATTGTTAAAGAACTAATTGAAATTGCAAGATATTAACTCGCTTAGAAAAAAAGGGGGCTGAGTAAATTTCAATCAGAAAATGGTCATCTCCTCGCAAACCCCGCAATACCAAGACAATGGCGGGACACCGACGCGGCGGCAAGGGCATAGCAATCTCTGGAAGGATGCGGACCCTGACGGCTCCTTGCCACTTCCCCTTTGTCCGCAAAACCCCTCACCCTGAAACAGGCCGGGGCAAAGTCCATCAGCACCGGCCATCCAGCTCCACCCATGGGCATGCGGGGTCAGGCCGTCTTCCAGGATGGAAGTCTTGTGGAACTGATCACGTGCGTACCTTATACTTTTTTTCCATCTTTGACTTGTCAACTGGCAAGCCTGACCCTCTTGGGCCCCAAAAGGTGCCGATAACTTCCATGGAAGCTTTCAGTCCACCCCGCATTCTTTATAAATCCTCCTGCTTTGGTGATCGTGATAAAAGGAAATATAATTTTACTCTGACCCAATTTACATAATTTTACTCTGACCCAATTTACCTGACCCAATTTACACTCGCTCTTTTTTACCCTTCGTTTCCTGAGGTTCTCAATATATTTTCCCCAGAAAATCTCAACATTTCTATGGGAAAAATTTGCTTTTGTCTGCTGCATTATGTATTCTCTAATAATTAGTTTTGTTTAGCTTGCGTCCTCGTGGTAGCAAAATGATTTTTTAAAGTACTACACAGAAATTAACAAATCAATAGACAGAATAGCTGAGCAAGGCAATTCTGCCTAATCCACTGTTGGGCATCTTGCCTTATAAGCCTGTCCACAATATTGAGAGGCCACCTATGGCT
>JACDZH010000134.1 GCA_013426815.1 Paludibacter sp. | reverse complement strand
GAACCGGCATAGAACCGAACAAAAAAGCACTTAATCCGATGTGGATCAAGTGCTTTATTTCATTGGTGCGCCCGGAGGGATTCGGACCCCCGACACCCGGATTCGAAGTGCTGGTTTCGAGTAAATACCTAAGAGCACCTAGCTATACTTATATCACCTTATCAAGCATTTATCCTTGACCTTCCCTTCCCTTCGTTGTACCATTTTGTATCAAATAACCCCTGCTTTACCCTTCAAAATATAACTGGCATATAACTGAGATATGGCTAAAACCCCAATGAATCCGCAAAAACTGGTTTACGTATGGGGCTGAAAAATATAACTGGGAAAAATTTCAAGGAGAGGGCCATGGCAAAAGAAAAGAAAAACACTTTCAATTTCACAGAAGACCGATTGAGAAATATTTCCTTGCCCGATGCAGGCAAGCGAGAATATTACAACGACACCACCGAAAAGGGGCTGCGCCTGGCAGTGTCCGGAACGGGCGTGAAGTCCTTCCAGTTTCAAAGATGGAGCCCTGAGAAGCAAAGACCCGTTATTGTCACCCTGGGCAAGTGGCCCGACTTACCCTTGAATTCAGCAAGGGAAAAGGCGGTAGAGCTAAAGGCATCGGTCAATGCTGGCAAAGATCCACAGCTTGATAAAAAAGCTACCCGCGACACCTTGACCGTGGGAGAAATGCTTGACCAGTATCTTGAGGACTATTCCAAGCCAAACAAGCGATCATGGCAGGATGATGAAACCAGAATAAAACTATACCTGAAACCTGCCTTTGGGCGGATGCTGGTTACTGAACTTACGGAATCAAAGATTGTTCCCTGGATGAACAAGACAAAGAAATCATTCAGCGGCGCAACGGCTAACCGGCGGCTGGCCCTGCTGAGTGTCGCTTATACTAAGATCGTGAAGACCTTTAACCCTTGCAAGGGAATAGACCGATTCAAAGAGACCCCGCAAGAGCGATACCTCAGGGGTGATGAACTGGAACGGCTATTCGAAGCCCTGGGAGCGTTAAGGAGCGAAGGGGATATTGACAACGTTGATTATGTGGAACTGTCATTACTGACCGGTGCAAGACAGGCAAACGTCCTTGCTATGCGATGGAACGACCTTGATCTGAACTTCAATCAATGGCGAGTGCCGGGAGAGGAATCAAAGAACGGGAGACCATTAACCGTGGCCCTGAGTGCCGATGCTATCGCTATCCTTGAACGGCGGAAAGAGACCGCTTCCAGTGTCTTTGTGTTTCCGAGTCATGGCAAGAGCGGCCACCTTCAGGAACCTTTCAAGGGCTGGCAGCGGATTCTGAAACGTGCTGGCATAGAGTGTTGTCGGCTGCATGACCTGAGACACACATTAGCCAGTTACCAGTCCATGAGCGGCGCGCCCGAATCTGTTATCGGTAAAACATTAGGCCACCAGAGCATAGAGACTACCCGGAAATATACGCACATGGCGCAAAAAACAGTCCTTGAATCAGTGGAAAAGGCGGTTGCCTTGATGAAGACACCGGTTGAAAAGAAGGTTGTGAATCTCAAGAAGTGAAATGAAGATGAGGGATTGACCATATTCCTAAAAAGGTATATTATGAACCCGTGGCAAGTAACACTTTCACCCAAGGCCAGAAAGCAAAAAGACCGGCTACCAAAAACCATACAGGAGCAAGTGCTGTTTCTGATAAGAGACATGGAGCAGCGCGGCCCCGTGCGTGGAGATTGGCCAAATTATGGCAAGCTGGGGCATGGCCGCCACCATTGCCACCTGAGAAAAGGCAAGCCCACCTATGTGTCTGTCTGGGTAGAGCGCGACAAGGAAATAAGACTTATTGAGGTTGAATATGTTGGAACCCACGAGAAAGCCCCATATTGATGTTGTGGAACTCATCTTTCGCGGCCCTTCTGCCAAAAAGGAAGAGGCAGCCAAGCTGCTTGAAAAACTTGGCTTTGAAAAGGCTGTAGAGTCCGTCCCCTGGCGCGAGGCATTCCCTGAGTATAAGGAAGGAGATTATCCGGCTGTCTGCCTTAGAGCGGCACGTCACCGAGAGGGATTGACCCAGAAAGAACTGGCCCATGACAGCGGCATTCCACAAGCTCATATCTCCCAGATGGAGTGCGGCAAGATTGCCATAGGAGTAACCAGGGCCAAGAAGCTGGCCAAGGTACTGAACGCTGATTATCGGATGTTTCTGTAATATTTTTCAAACTGGATAGGGTAGCTCCCGAAAAGCCGTTACCTTGACGGCCTGCCAGTTTGATTTTTTCATCAAGGTTCAGCCATAAGGAGGTTGCGAGGAATGGTGGATTTACCGGACGAATTATCAGGGAAGCGTTTTTATAAAATCTCTGAAGTTGCTGCCAGATGGGGAAAAACAGAAGATGAAATTCTTGTCATGGTTGAAAACTGTAATCTTGAGGCGTTATGTCAATATGAAGGGAATTATTTTGAGGCAGGGTTGGAGTGCCGTGCTGGAGCCTCCTTCTTTTCGGTTGATGGCTGGGCTCACGGCTGGTATAGAATCCCCGCTGAGGCAGCATCAGCCATAAGGCTACGCGGAACGGCGGCACTTGGTATGCTTACATCATACTGGAGCGTCTACGATGTTACTGAAGAAGAGTTTCTCGATAGCGATCTTATGGAAGACCTTAATAGCTGTGTTATCTGGCCTGCGATAAAAACAGAATACAAGGGGCTACCAGCCTGGGAAAGGGGTACGCATGAGATAAGCATTGAGGATCTGGCTTTTTCAGATCTTGCCCTGTGGGATGCGGAAAATAAATACCCCGAGCTTTGCGTGGCACCCTCCCCTGCCCCGCCGTCACAAGGCAATCAGGTCATGGAAAGAAAACCAGACCCCGACCCCCTATTAAATCCAGCCGAAAGAAAGACAGTGGCGAAGCTAATTTTTGCCATGGCTGTTGATTGTTACGGCTACGACCCCACCCAAAAGCAAAGCCCTACTACCAAAGCCATTATGGAAGCGGCGGCCAGAGCTGATGTTTCTATTACTGAAGACACAATCAGGAAGTGGCTAAAAAAAGGGGCTTCACTCCGAACGACATATTGAAACACCCCCCCCAAACAAAACCGATTCGGTTTACATAAAACCGATTCGGTCACATCCCCAAAAGACCTTGTTACCTTATTGCATATCAAGACTGATGCAATAGGGCAAAAATGGTTTTGCTTCCTACTGCACCGGTCAAATGCAATAAGGAGCTTACCCATGTCTGCACCACAAAACACCGCACCACAAGCCCCCACCATGCCCCTTGTTATGAATGATGTTGATGCCGCCGCCTGCCTCGGTCTCTCTGTTCATACTTTGCGTAAAATGCGATCAGCCGGGACTGGCCCCAGCTACCTACGCATGAATCGGAGTTGCCGCTACCGCCTGGCAGACCTTCACGCCTATATTGAGAAATCAGCGGTTGCTCGGTAATGCCATTAAAAAAAGAAGGGGCCTGCCTCGAGTATCCACCCCGGATGCAAGCCCCTCAAACAAAACAGGACAAGTTTAATCCTATACCCTCGACTTGTCAACAAGACTAACGATTTACCGCCCTTTTTCTGGATGGGTTGGTTGGCAGTGGCGAGGTGAGCCAATGAACGCGCCCTGGGATGAGGAAGAACAGGCGCGGCTGGACAGTCTTGGCACCTGCCCACCACCACACCAAAGCGCACCCGTTGACGATGCAGCCAATGACCAGGCAGGGAGCCAGTCAGAAAATGACATGCTTTCCCACCTGGCAAGGCTGACCCCCTTGGAATATGAAAAGGAGAGAGTTGGCGCGGCCAAAAAGCTGAAGATCAGGGCCAGTGTCCTTGACCAGCTTGTACGAGAGCGAAGACCGGCTGAAGAATCAGACACCGGGTTTACCATTGAAGACATTGAACCCTGGCCAGATAAAATCAATCTGGTTGATCTGTTGGATGATGTTGTTACGGCAGTAAGGCGGTTCATTGTCTGCGAGCCTGAAACAGCTCATGCTGTCGCACTCTGGGCGGCCTTCACATGGTTTCTTGACGTGGTTCAAGTCGCGCCCCTGGCTGTAATCACTGCACCTGAAAAGCGATGTGGGAAGAGCCAGCTTCTTTTTTTCTTGAGCAAGATTGTTTGCAGGCCATTACCGGCAAGTAATATCTCCGTAGCCGCAACGTTTCGAATTGTTGAGGCATGGAAGCCCACCATCCTAATTGATGAAGCCGACTCCTTCTTGAGGGACAATGAGGATATGCGCGGCCTTCTGAATTCTGGCCACACTCGAGACGCAGCTTTCTTTATCAAGACAGTTGGAGATAATCACGAGCCAATGCCCTTCTCTACCTGGGGAGCAAGGGCTGTTGCGGGAATCTCTGCAAAGAATATTGCTGGCACCATTACCGACCGCGCCATTCTCTTTGAGTTACGGCGGAAACTCCCCCATGAAAAGGTTGACCGCCTGCGATATGTCGAAGCCGATCTGTTCGAGACCTTAGCGGCAAAGCTGAGCCGGTTTGCTGAGGATCACCGGGAAGATATTTTGAAGGCCCGGCCAGAGTTACCTGCTGAGCTGAACGACCGCGCACAAGACAACTGGGAGCCCCTTCTTGCCATTGCTGACGTGGTTGGTGGACACTGGCCAAAGACGGCAAGACATGCGGCCCTGAAGCTGGCCAAAGTGAACGGGGAAGCCTTGACCATTGGCGTGGAGTTGCTTGCTGACATTCAAGAAATCTTTGAAACAAAGCGGCTGTCCAGGATCAGCACCATTGATCTGATTGCGGCCCTTTGTGAAGACGAAGAAAAGCCCTGGGCAACTTATAACCGTGGAAATCCAATCAAGCCCCGGCAGGTTGCCACCAGGTTACGAGAATATGGAATAACATCTAACCAAACAATAAGGATCACTTCGAACCAAACCGCGAAGGGTTACACCTTGGATCAGTTTCAGGAATCGTTCGAGAGATACATCACCAAAAACACCCCAGAAACACCCCCTCTATCGGTAACACGGTCACAACCCTCTGATAGCAAGGATTCCAGCGTTACCTTTTCAGAATCGCAAAAGGTAACAGAATCTTCTATCAGTAACAAAGTCACAAAAGGCAACACCCGTGAAAATGTTACCGATACCGAAATGTTACCGATACAAGAGTCACGTTACCGATACGAAAAACAAAAGGTAACAGATAAACCCGCGCCACCATTGACTTGTGACCGTGTTACCGATACAGCCCCCCTTTCTGGAACAAGGGTAAAGGTGACAATATGACCATTGAAACCGTCCTTGTCCTGGCTGAGAGTCTTTGTTGTGAAATCTCCGTAAATCCCATGGGCAGAATCGAGATTGAAGGATACCCCCAAAATATTGACAAGCTGGCCCCTGCTGTCCGTGAAAATAAGACCGCCTTACTCTGCCACCTGACCCGCGCCCGGCAGCATGGCCCTGACCCTGGCAGAACATGGGCACCTGAGAACCCTTTTGTCTGCGAGTGCGGATTTCCTACCGGCTGGCTGAGAGATGGAAAACCACTGTGCCCGGAGTGTGACGGGAAGCAAAAACCAGGACCAAAAACCCAGACCAGAATAGGACACCCCCGCGCCCAGATTTCACCCGTTGCCTTATCCTGGCTGGCTAAAAATAAGTTCCACCTGAAAGCGGCTGGTTGGACAATGGCAGAACTCTACCGGCGGAATCTGTCAAAAGGTATCGCGTGGGTTGGAGCCTGGGACATGCCGGGCTTGACGGTAACGATTGAGACCGGCGGCTGTATCAGCTTTTATTTCCTGACTGCCACCGGGCAGAAGATCAAACAAACCGCCTGGCCAAAAAAACACCAAAGAAAAAGGAGTACCAAGATATGAGCTACGATAAAAACGAGAGTCACTTGTCCGGCAAGGTTGAGGGTTTTACCATCGTCAACACAAAGACCGGAACCCCGATGATACGGTTCTTCATAGTCTGCAACAAGGAGAAGCTGGCAGTCGTGGCCTTCAAGCAATTGGCAGACTGCACCCGGCTGATTGACGGGGAACAGGTATCAATCACCGGCGCGATCCAGACGACGAGTTGGGAGGGCAAGGATGGCGTGAAAAGGTATGGGGTTCAGATCATAGCCACCAGGATAAACGACAACGAGCAGGAACCCTTCACCCCGGCAGACAAGCAAGCACCACCGGCACCATCGAGATCAGCGGCGCCAATCAACCAGCAAGACCTTCCCTTTTAAGGAGCCCCGCCATGATAACACCACACCTGAGTTTTCCCGAATATCGCGCCATGCCCGAAATGAATTGGAGTGCCCTGAAAGGTTACGCCAAAACACCGGCCCACTTCAAAGAGGCCATCAGTAACCCCATGACCCAAACCCCGGCCATGCTGGTTGGTTCTGCTGTCCACTGTCTTGTCCTGGAAGGAGTTCAGGCTTTCGACCGGCAGTACATCGAGGCCCCTGAAGGAATTGACCGACGAACAAAGGAAGGGAAGCTGGCATGGGCTGAGTTCCAAGAGAAAGCCACCGGCAGAGAGATATTATCTGCTGACCAGTATGAGCAGGTTGCCTTGATGTGGAAGTCTGTCATGGCCCACACCACCGCCGGAAAGTTGCTGGTAATGTGCGAACAACGAGAGATCACCGCGACGTGGACTGACCGCTTGACCGGCATTGAGTGCAAGGCCCGGATTGACGCCTAGGATGAAGAACACGGGCTGGTTATCGACTTGAAAACCACCGCTGAGGCTGACCCAAAGACCTTTGGCCGTACCATTGCAAATTTCCAGTACCATGGACAGGCCAGCTTTTACATGCAAGCAATCAAGGAGAACGAGCTACCCGCGAGGCAATTTGTCTTCATCGTGGTTGAAAAGACCGCGCCCTTTGCCGTGGCCTGCTACATCCTGGATGATGAAGCTCTGATGGCAGGAAATCAACTGGTTGATAGTTATCTGGCCCGGCATGCTGAGTGCGTCGCGGCTGACAATTTCCCCGGCTATCCCGTTGAGGTTCAAACAATCAGCCTTCCACCCTGGGCATAAAGGAGAGATCAAATGGAAAATCTACCCGTATCCGTTGCACCTGGAATGGAGATCACCCCCGCCAATCAGAATGAATCCTTTTTTCTGGATGGGGATTCTTTTGAACACGGTCAACGTATCGCCAAAATGCTGGCATCGAGCGACCTTGTACCGGCATCTTTCAAGGGCAATATTCAAAACTGCCTGCTTGCTATGGAGCTGGCAAATAGAACAGGGAGTTCCCCCCTGGCAGTGATGCAGAATATTTATATCGTTCATGGGAAGCCTTCATGGAGTAGCCAGTTCATCATTGCCTGCCTGAACAGTTGCGGCAAGTTTTCCCCTCTGAGGTTCGAGATCACCGGCGCCGGAGCTGATATGGAGTGCCGGGCTGTTGCTACCGACCTGGCCACCGGGGAAGCTGTCACCGGCCCTGTTGTGTCTATCCAGATGGCAAAGTCTGAAGGCTGGTTTCAGAAGTCCGGCAGCAAATGGCAGACCATGCCAGAGCTGATGTTGCGGTACCGATCCGCCACCTTCTTTGGCAGGCTGTACGCGCCTGAAATCCTGATGGGAATGCAGACCAGTGAGGAAGTCCAGGACATTCAACGAGCCACCCGGCAGGCGGCGGCCCAATCAATCAACGACCTGCTGAAGGAGGCATGATATGAGTTTAACCATTGGCATTGATCCTGGAGTCACCGGCGGCATTGCTCTTTTCCTGGATGGTGAGCTGTTGGCAGTTGACCCACTCCCCACCCGCGCCCGGCTGTACGGTTCAGGCTTACAGTTAGATGGCGCTGAGCTGATGGGCTGGCTGTTGGAGAAAAGAGCAGGAAGGCCCTGCGTGGCGATCCTGGAGGCGGTTTCATCGAGACCAGGGCAAGGCGTCCGATCCGTGTTTAACTTTGGCCACATGCTGGGAAGCATCGAGGGAGTCTTGCAGGCTGTCGGCATTCCCTACCAGCTTGTCAGTGCCAGCGTATGGAAGAAAAGGGCTGGCCTAATCGGAAAGAAAAAGAGCGCGTCAAGATCACTTGCCGGTCAGTTATTCCCAGACCAGGCAGACAGGTTTAAGCGCGTCAAGGATGATGGCCTGGCTGAAGCGGCCTTGATTGCAAGGTACGGGCTATAGAAAAATCAAAGGTACTTCCAGAGCTTTTCCCGCTTACGGGTGTTTCGAACCCCAATACGCGAGTCCATTTCAATTTGAAAATTTTATTATATTTCTGAACCCTTGGAGGTTTTGCCATGAAAGAGACCAATCCAGACCGCTTTAAGACAAGAAAAGAGGCTTTAAACTGGCTGATGACGCAAGGCTATAAGATTTCACAGGGGAAATTTTACACTGACTGCACAAACGGTCAAAAGATCACCGTTCACCGTGACGGCACCGTGTCAAAATGGGAGGTGTTCGAGTACGCCCGGAATGAATTGAAGACCGGCACCGGGTCAGGCACCGGGTCAGGGCTTGCGGCTGAGCAGATGCGAAAGATTCGGGCTGAAGCCGACATGAAGGAATTACAGTTCCAGATTGAGACCAGGAAGCAAGATAAAAACTGGCTTCACGCTGATGAGGCATGGGCTACCCTTGCGGCATTAATCGGCACCTTGAGGGATGCGATCAGTCATCAGCTCCAATCCGGCACCGGAAAAATCATCGAGGCGGCTGGAGGAGATCACCAATATCATGGAGAAGTGTTCGAGTTCTGCGAGTCGCTGATAAGTAAAGCCTTCAATGAGGTTGCAGACAGCCCACTCGACGTGACATTCGAGAGGGAGATTGAGAACGAGCCGAACAAAGAAGAGCCGGTCAGGGATGAAGAGCCGGGCTAAAATTTAACGACCGCCCTGGCTAAATGACCGCCTTCCTTTTCCTGTCTGGTTGGCGGTTTTTTTTATTCATAAGGTGGAGAAAAAGGCACTGTCGTAATCTTGACTTGTATTGCCATGTCACTTCAAAATATAACTGGCATATAACTGAACAAAAAAGCACCTAATCAGATGTTGACTAAGTGCTTGATTTCATTGGTGCGCCCGGAGGGATTCGGACCCCCGACACCCGGAT
>JACDZH010000485.1 GCA_013426815.1 Paludibacter sp. | reverse complement strand
GGAATATCAGTTCTCGTAAAATATGCGCCAAACAGAGTTGATGTCCAAAAACATTCATTTTAAAATACGAGCGATGACGGTCTGTAACTAAGATTGAGTTTGGTAATCCATTCTCAAACTGCTTATCTATAGCCAATTTGCCACGGGATTTATCGCTGTAAATATATGTCAGCTTTGGAGTTTGAACAACCCACTGCCAATGCAGTTTTCCATTGATATTTTGTCCGGTTTCATCAGCTCCAACCACATGGGATTGTTCCACTCTGTTACGAATTTCATTGTACGCAACGAATGATTTGTTGGTCATATCATCCAATATATTTTTGACAGTACCCTGACTTAATTTTAGACCGAAACAATCTTGCAAAACCTCTGTTAGCCGATTGTAAGGCACATATTGATTACAATTCAAATAAGTTACCAATGCCCTGATATTTGTTCCATAAGAAACCCGTGAACGAACTTCTTTCGGAAAATCTATTTTATTGCATTGACCACAGCTGCATTTCTTGCCTATGAGTTGATGCTCAGCCACCAAAGGGCGAACAGGAACCGGGATGTCAAAAACCTGACGAACCTCTATCACTTCACCTTGTACATCGGAAAGGTCATTTCCACAACGAGTACAGAAGTAAGGTTGATGTTCCACCACGGAATCCGGCTCGTTTGCCATTTCCAGTGTGTGTCCTTTATGACCCGGCTGTCCACCGGTTAACTTCACCGATTTTTCTCTCAAGGAACGTGTTCCAAGCAACTTCTTAGACTTTTCCCCTTGAGCGCAAAGTGAATCCTTAGAAGGTGGAATGCTGCTATTATGACTGTCTTTTGGCGTTTCGTAAATCGCTAAACGTTCCTTTAACACAATAATCTCTTTGTGAGCAATATCAAGTTGCTTTGTCAGTCCATCAATCTTTCCATTGATGGATTTTAATACCAAAGTTATGTCTAACACTTGCTCTTTCACGCATCGAAGATAATGAATATCAACCAGATGAGCAAATAAATGTCTAACTATTTTTAATCTTTTATTCCGTCAAATTCATAAAATATTCTGTATCATCAACTTAGGGGTGCTGAGTAGTTAC
>JACDZH010000133.1 GCA_013426815.1 Paludibacter sp. | reverse complement strand
GAATGGGGTGATTATTGCGAGGTAAATTATGAAAAGTAATGAATTAATTTAATCGGTTAAGTCCGTTGGTTCACGAGACCTGATACTCAAAAAGCAAAATTATTTGAACCATTCCTTTACTTCAACATCATAACCAACACCTTGCATATAATTGTAAGTGGATAAATTTAAACCTTTTCCATAGAATTCTAAATCAATTTGGTTTGGTGTTGAAAAAGGAATTTCATTATTTGCAAAACTTCCGATACCCTTGTCAATATTTTTTGCACCTACACTTCCAGGATATTGTCCCGATGGGCTGTGTATGCTCATGGCATAACGATGCCAAAATGCCGATTGAATATACCCATTTTCAAATAAATCACGCACAACTTCCAATGAATCAATTGTTTCATCAGCTGTTTCGGTTGGAAAACCGTACATCAGATAAGCATGTGTCATTATGCCGGCATTGGCAAAGTTTTTCATACTTTCCCGTGCTGTTTCGATGGTAATACCTTTGTTTATCAATTTCAAAACACGTGATGATGCCACTTCTAATCCGCCCGAAATGGCAATACAACCGGATTTAGCCATCAGATAACATAATTCGGGAGTAAATGATTTTTCGAAACGAACATTGGTCCAATAGCTTATGGTTATTTTCCTGCGAATAATTTCTTCGGCTAATTTACGGAGCAGTGCAGGAGGTGCTGCTTCGTCCACAAAATGAAATCCCGACTGCCCGGTTTGCTTTTGTAAATCTTCCATTCTGACTATTATAAGCTCAATTGAAACAGTTTCGAATCGATGAATATAATCTAAACTGCCATCACAAAAAGTGCATTTTCCCCAATAACAGCCGTGTGCCAACATCATTTTATTCCAGCGTCCATTACTCCACAAGGAATGCATTGGGTTGGTCATTTCAATTAAATTGATGTAATTATTCTGCAATAAACCATCATAATCGGGTGTTCCAATTTCGGCAAAAGGAATATTTTCAGTACTATTGAAATTTTTGCGGACAATTTCTCCATTTTCTGACCGGTAAATTGTACGAATAAGTTCGCCATTGGTTAGTAATCGTAATAACGGTAATTCTCCGTCGTCAAAAGTCAGATAATCAATATAATCAAATATTTGGGGGTCTGTGATACCTCGTAACTCGGTATTTACATAGCCACCACCCATAATTATTTTTAGATCGGGATATTCAATCTTAAGCCACTGCGCACAACGTAAAGCACTGTATAAATTACCAGGAAACGGTATGCTAAAGCCCACCATATAGAAATGAGTATTTACCATTCGCAGCTTAAAAATATCCAGCATCAATTTGTCTATCAATGAATAAGGTTTCTCCAATTCCATTTGCAAACGGTCGAATTCGGGCAAGCGCAAACATAGCGTTTCGGCATACCTTATCAACTCAAAATGGGGGTCAATAGTCTGTTGAATAAAATCGCGCAAGTCCTTTAAAAATATGGTACACAAATGTATGGCACGATCAAAGTTTCCTATCATACCAAAACCCCATTCCAAATCATCATCTGAAGGTAAACGCCTGGTTTGTGGCCAAAATTCACGGTTACTGAATCGTTGCGCCAGACTGATGTCATTACCACTCAGAAAACGCATCACCGGTTCAATCGTTTGAAGATAAAAATCGGCTTGCTGCAATATAATTTTATGAGATTTTAAAAGTTTTGATTGTTTGGACACTATCTGAAATATCTCTTCCAGTTTATTCCGTGAAAATAATGCCTGAATAAGTTCAATACTTAAATCCATTTGTTCAGATTCAATGCCTTGTGTTAATAAGAAACCTTTTAAATGGCATGTGGCAGGATAAGGCGTATTGAGCTGGGTTAGGGGTGGAGTGACAAGTAAAATTTTCATTCGGATATTTTTTACAAACATAGTGATTTATTTTTTGGAAACCCGAAAAAAATAGATTTTTTACAACAAAATTGATTGCATTTCCCTAAATAGTTGTATTTTTGTTCGTTTTCAATGGAATTTGTTAACTACATATTATTTTAGCTTATTTTGAAGAAAAAATATAACAATTTTACAATCATGAACAAAAAACTAGTTATCGGACCATTAATTGGTTTATCCATTTTTATCGTGATTTTCGCCGCTTTAATAATTCTTCCCTATTCGTATCGTGTAAATATAATGAAGTTGGCAAAAGCGCAAGTGGCTTCCACGCTCGATGCAGAAGTGAGCTTTGAAAATGTAAGTCTGAGTTTTATTCGCAATTTTCCGAATGCAACACTACGTTTCGAAAATATACGAATTATAGGAAATGGTGAATTTCAGAAAGATACACTTTTGTTTAGTGAAAATATTGACTTGATGTTGAGCCTTAGAAGTTTGTTTTCGGCTAAAGGTTATGAAATTCACAAGTTACAAATTACAAATTCACGTATATTTGCTCATGTTTTGCCTAACGGAAATGCCAACTGGAGTATTCTGAAATCGAGAAAATCAAATGATGATAGAAAAATTATGATTTTCATTCTGAAATTGAAGAGAATTATTGTGAATCAAGCTGATGTGATTTATTGGAATGAAGCAGGTAATTTGAAAGCCGAAATTAAAAACCTGCATCACAAAACTTTGGGAGATTTATCAGCCCGAAATTCAATGTTAGAAACGAAAACTACTATTGATACGCTAAGTTTTTGGATGAATGATATCAAATATATTTCTAAAGCCACTGCTGAACTTATAGCAGATATCAATTTGAATAAAAATTTGTTTTCGTTTAGTGAAAATTCATGTAGTATCAACTCTATTCCATTCTCAATTACCGGATGGTTCAAAACATTACAGAATGGAGGTGATATGGATATGACATTGGAAGCTCAGAAAATTGAAAACAAAGCCATATTGTCTATGATTCCAACAATTTTTAATGCTACTTTCAGCGATTTGAAAGAAGCAGGAGATGTAGCTGTAAATGTTTCAATAAAAGGACTTTTGGTTGATAAAAATTGCCCCGAAATTGATTTTAATTTAGCATCTTTAAATGGAAAATTTCAATATCCAAAATTACTGGAGTTAACCCCGAATTTACCAATATTGAAACATACATCAATCAAAAAGAAGCCCAATTTTCACAAACAGAAAGCCAATTTAAATAATAATAAAGTTGAATTACACGAAGTAAAGCCTAATATACCCGAGGTTAAAACAGTTGTTCCAATTCCTAAGAGTAAGCCGGTAATTGAACCCAAACCACAGGTTAGAGTAAAAGAAATTAAACAAGATAAAGTTGTTAAAACAAAGGCTACTGCATCACCACAACGGCGTACCGAAAATGACGCTACAAGGATGCAAGATGAAGCTGAACGCATAAGGATGGAAGCAATTAACAATAGCTTTATAAAAGAAGAACAAAACCGGATACAACGTGAGAATAATATTAAAGCTGCCCATGAAAAAGCCGACTGGATTCGTTCAGAGGCACAAAAAACAGGTGAAAGATTAATGTCAGATGCCAAAATGCAGGGTGATTTATTGATAAATCAAGCTACAACCCCAAATGCTAAAAAGGAAGCTGAGATATCCGCCCAAAAGTTGGTGGACGAAGCTATGCATAGAAATGCAACGTTAATTAGTCAAGCCTATTCTGATGCTGAAAAATTAATTCAAGAAGCAACAACCGGAGCATCAACTCAACCTTGAAAATGAGTGCTTACTGAAACACTAAAATCTGTAATATTTATTCAAGAATAAATATTATCTGATAAATAAACAATTATTTAAATAGGTTTAATAAAATTGAATTTTTACTTAATCTAACATTATTTTGTTGTAATCTCTTTATCCAAACCCAATTTATTAGATGAAATTTAAGTTGATTTCTTGTGCTCTTTTTCTTACAATTATTATTTATGCTCAACGTGCCAGTGAAGGAGAAATATTCTTCAATAATAAACAATATTATAAGGCGCGTACAGTTTACGACTCGCTTTTAAGAAAAAAGCCGAATGATGAATTATATAATTACCGATTTGCTCGTTGTAGTTACGAGTTGAAGGATGTTGAAAGTGCCATCGAACATTTCAAAATGTCCGGAAACAAGTTTCCGGCTCGTGATCTGTATTTAGGTGAACTCTATTTCAATACTTATCGATTCGATGAGTCCGTTGCAGCATATCAAACTTACTCGACAACTTTAAAACCCGATGATTCAAAACTACTCGAGTTTCAGGATAAAGTTAAACGAGCTGAAAAAGCTGCTCGTTTGTTGAGTAAGGTCGAAGATATTGCACTGGTTGATAGTATGGTAGTGAACAAAAGTGATTTTTTGCGTTTTTATAAATTTAGCAGCGAATTAGGTTCACTCAGTCAGGAATTGTTGAAACTTAAATCACATCGAAATGTAGATAAAATCAGATATACCACACAACGCAAAGATCGGGTGTATTTCTCAGATTCTATTCAGGGTCAGATGGATATTTTTACTTCCTACAAATTATTGGATACTTGGTCGCCTGCAGTTTCAATTTCGAATGTTATCAATTCCAATGCCAATGAGAATTATCCTTTTTTATTGCTAGATGGCATTACTCTCTATTTTGCTTCCGATGGTGAAAATTCCATCGGTGGTTGCGACTTGTTTATAACCCGTTATATTCCTTCTACTAACACTTTTTTGGCACCTGAAAATATTGGGATGCCATTCAACTCACCTTATAACGATTTTATGATGGTAATTGATGAACAACGCAAATTAGGTTGGTTTGCATCAGATCGTTATCAACCCACAGGTAAAGTTGTGATATATACTTTTGTTCCCAATCAGGACAAAAATATTCTACGTTCTGATGACAAGGATTATATACGTAAGGCTGCTCAGTTAAATATATATCGGAAAGCTACAAAAGATATATCTGATAGTACAGTGGTTATTGAAAATCAGTTGCCTGAATCGGAAAAAAAGATAGAGTTTGTAATCAATGATTCGTTAGTTTATACACATGTAAATCAATTCCAAAGCCAAGCAGCTGTTAAATTATGGTCTGAACTATACAAATTTACAAACGATTTACGGCTGAAAGTAAAGCAATTAGATGACTTACGCACACAATACTCCCAATTAGAAAATCAAAATGAAAGAAAACCATTAGGAATGAAAATTTTAGAATCTGAAAAAAATAATATTGAAATGGAAAAACTGCTTGCCATAAAAAAAATCATGGTAAGAAATGCTGAAATCAATTATTTACAAAAACGCTAAAGCCATAATTTTAGACAATATCTCTCTTTTACCTATAATCTCAAAACTTTTTCGTTTTAAGTTATTTACCGATTGAATAGCAAAACAAAGTTTGAGATTGAGTGCGTTTTGACAATTAAAATTATAAAAGGTGATGCCGATGTTAATTTGTTTTGTGATGGAAGGTATTCAACAGGTGGCTTTGGAAATTAAAAATAAAAGAATTTACAGACAAACAGATAGAAAATAATCTTCTATCTGTTTGTATTTTAAAGTGTTGAAGATTGTTTAATATTCGATTAACGTTATTTCGGTTTATTTGTAATAATTCTTTCGTTTTTAGTGTTAATTTTGTGGTCTTAAAATCAGGTAATGGATAAATTGCGTTTTCAGAGTTTTGGAAGTGGTAGCAGTGGTAATTGTTATTTTATTGGAAATTCCTCGTGCGGGATATTAATTGATGCCGGTATTGGCGTTCGTTCTATTCGTAGATGTCTGCGAAATATTGGTCTGGACTTTGAAAATATTTGGGGTGTTTTTGTTACTCACGATCATACCGACCATATCAAAGCTGTTGGTCCATTAGGCGAAAAGCATCTAATTCCAATTTATTCTACTCGTCGGGTACATGAAGGAATTCAACAAAGCTATTGTGTAACTGAGAAATTATATTCGAGCCGTAAATACATCGAAAAGAATGAAAAAGTTAAAATTGGAGATTTTCGGATTACTGCATTTTCAGTTTCACACGATTCAACTGATAGCGTAGGTTATACCATTGAATATAAAGAAAAAAGTTTTACCTTTGCCACCGACTTAGGATATATTAGCGAGGAAGTTGCTTCACATTTAAAACATGCCGATTACATTGTTCTTGAAGCCAACTACGATGAACAAATGTTGCAAAATGGACCATATCCAATACATTTGAAAAATCGCATTGCAGCCCAAACTGGACATTTGAGTAACGAGCAGGCAGCACTTTTTTTGGCAGAAAATTACAATCAAAAAATGAAATATGTTTTTTTGTGTCATTTAAGCCGCGAGAATAATATGCCCGAAATTGCATACACCACCATTCAAAATCGTTTGAAAGTGAATAATATAATTGTTGGTGTTGATTTACAACTAATTACATTAGACAGACTTTCATCTTCTGAGTTATTTGTGTTTTGAGAGAAATTATTTAGTTTATGGGATTATTTTTAGTAAATTTCAAATAATACTAAAAATACAATTTTAAAACAGCATAGAATCGAATAGTAATTCATTTCAACATTTTCAAACTTAAATTTATGTCCTCCAATTTAGTCATTATTCCAACTTATAACGAGAAGGAAAACATTGAGAATATCATTCGTGCGGTTTTTGGTCAGCCTTTAGTATTTCATATCCTAGTGATTGAAGATGGTTCACCCGATGGAACAGCGGTAATTGTAAAAAAACTTCAAATTGAATTTCCTGATCAGTTATTTATTATTGAACGAAAGGGAAAATTGGGTTTGGGTACAGCTTATATTACTGGATTTCACTGGGCGTTGGAGCATAATTACGAATTCATTTTTGAAATGGATGCTGATTTCTCTCATAATCCAAACGATTTACCAAAATTATATGACGCTTGTGCAAATCAGGATGTTGATGTAGCTATAGGGTCACGTTATGTCAATGGTGTAAATGTGGTAAATTGGCCTATGGGAAGGGTTTTAATGTCCTATTTAGCTTCAAAGTATGTTCGGTTTATTTTAGGCGTAAGGATTGCTGATACGACAGCTGGGTTCAAATGCTACCGAAAAGAAGTTTTAGAAACCATTGAATTAGAAAAAATCCGATTCAAAGGATATGGTTTTCAAATTGAAATGAAATTTACAGCATTTGAATGTGGATTTATTGTTAAAGAAGTGCCCATTATATTCATTAATCGTGAATTAGGAACATCTAAAATGAGTAGTGGAATTTTTGGTGAAGCATTTTTAGGAGTTATCAAATTGAAAATCAATAGTTGTTTTCGTCAATTTCCACAGAAGAAAAAAAAATAATTTCAATGAATTCAAAACAGCTTATAAAAAATGCAACAATTGTCAACGAAGGACGAACTTTCATTGGTTCCGTTTTGATTGAGGGTGAGTTAATTAAAACTATTTACGAAGCTGATCAATGCATTGAACTGCCCGAATCGTGCATTGAAATTGATGCTACAGGTTTTTTCCTTTTTCCAGGTATTATCGACGATCAGGTTCATTTTCGCGATCCAGGATTAACTCACAAAGGCGATTTATATACCGAAAGTAAAGCATCAGTAGCAGGTGGAATAACTTCTTTTTTCGAAATGCCAAATACCAGTCCTCAAGCTACTACAATTGAAATTTTAGAAGAGAAATATACTTTGGCTTCCCAAAAATCGTTGGCAAACTATTCGTTTTTAATGGGTGTAACCAACGATAATATGGATGAGTTGAAAAAGTTGGATGCAAATAAAGTGCCTGCTGTTAAGATGTTTATGGGTTCATCAACAGGTAATATGTTAGTCGACAATCAGAAAACTTTACAACGTGTTTTTTCAGAAATTCCATTATTGATAGTGACTCATTGTGAGGATGAGGTTATAATTCAACAAAACATTAAACATTTCAAAGCTTTATTGGGAGAAGATATTCCAATTAAATATCATCCTTTAATTCGGAGTGCCGAAGCCTGTTACAAATCATCAGCTTATGCGGTAGATTTGGCCATAAAATATAATTCCAGATTACACGTTTTCCATTTGTCAACAGCAAAAGAAATGTCATTGTTTACCAACAATATACCCATTACTGAAAAGCGAATTACATCTGAAGTTTGTATACATCATTTATGGTTTTCGGAAGCCGATTATGCAAAATATGGTAATCGTATTAAATGGAATCCGGCAATCAAAACTGAGTCGGATCGAATGGCATTGATTGATGCTGTAAATTCAAATAAAATTGATATTATTGCCACCGATCATGCACCCCATTTATGGTCTGAGAAATTAGGGTCATGTTTAAATGCAGCTTCGGGTGGACCACTAGTTCAGCATTCATTGGTAGCAATGTTACAATTAGCAAGAATGGGTTTTTTTAGTATCGAAAAGATTATTGAAAAAATGTGTCATGCACCAGCTGAATTGTATCGAATTCAAAATCGGGGTTATATTCGACCCGGATATTTTGCCGATTTGGTGATGGTTGATCCAAATCGTCCCTGGTCAGTAAGTAAGGAAAATATTCTTTATAAATGCGGTTGGTCACCTTTCGAAGAAATTAGCTTCGATGCATCAATTTTACAAACATGGGTCAATGGACAAATTGTTTACGATAATGGTCAATTTGATGAAAATGTTCGTGGAAAAAGGTTGCTTTTTTTTAATAAATGAGTACCCCCATAATGCTAATTTTTTTTACGAAAAATATTCAAATTTTCAAAATTTAAAAAAATATCTTACAGATATATAGCCACATATATTAATGAGTTAATTTGCTGTTTTCTAAGTTATTTCTTGGCATAACAATCGAAAAAGACGAACGGATTACTATACTTTTTTGGAGTGGATTTAATAAAATTATATTATAACTTTATACCTAAATACTTAACAAAATTTTTTTTAGGTTATACTACCTTTTCATTGGGTTGATGTTTAATTAAAAATCACAATGTGGAACTTTATGTATTAATTGTTAATTGTCGTAATATCCACTTGAATACTAGCGGTAGTAATGTACTCCGTAATCATAGGACAATTTTAGCAGCAAGCTAAGATATATTTTTTGCTACAAGTTTGGTTTCTTAATGACTCAAAACAACTTTTCCTGTTTTCCGCATTGGGACACCCTATAAAATTTTGTCAATATTATAG
>JACDZH010000484.1 GCA_013426815.1 Paludibacter sp. | reverse complement strand
TCTGGGTTGCTGCGGGTGTTGCGGCCGGGCGCCGGTTAACGCTATACGTTAGGCTTACCGAGTAAAAATCATGAAGCTGAATAAGTCTGTAGCAGTAGTGGTTATGACGATGCTGGCCTTCGCTATCTCAACGGCAGGTGCGGCCAATGCTGAGCACTACACGACCTTAACGTTGCGAACCATGAATGCCGATATTCGTACCATGTCCGACGGAAATATTTATTTGTCGCTTTTCCCAAGCAGTCAGACATTTGCCGGTGTGCCGTTCAGCCTTCAGGTAGACAACGCCGGCAATGACGTATTTGCTGGGGTGGGACAACTTGTCATTAATGTGGGGGTGTTCGGCGTTACCGATGTTTATACCTTAATCAACACCGCGTATGGTACGGCGAATGCCAACGTTGGGTCAATCACATTTAATGGAAGTGCTGGGGCTTCCTATACCGTGCAGTTGATTGAGGGAAACAATGTGCGTGACCATTATTTTGGCCGCTATGTGAACAGTACCAGTGCGTCGTATGTCACCCAAGCAGTTTTTGGCACCAATGTGGCTGGTCGCGCGCATCTGGATATGCAGCATTTTGTGTTGCCGGCTGCTTTTCAAAGCCAGAACTTGGCCAACATCGTGTTCAATTCGACAGGTGGTAATTCCGGTAATCCGTTTCTTGTTGCGGCCACCGTTAAGGATAATGCAGCTACATATTTTAATGTTACTGCAATTCCCGACGTGAACGGCGACGGAAAGGTGGATAATGCGCTGTTGGGGGAGTCCCACGGTAATGTCTATTTGCTTATTATCGATGGGGTCAAGGGTGGCGTACTCAAGCAGGTAACGTTAGGTTCTACAGTGGAGCTAACACCGATCAGTCTCACCGTAGTGGACGATGCCAACGCCAATGGCTTTAAAGATATTGCTGTACTTTATGTCAAGCCAGATGGCAGGAGCGCCCTGCAATTGAGAGATAGTTTGACCGGTGCTCTCGTTAAAACTATGAATATTCCCATGATAAGATAAGGGGGTAATAGGGGACAGACCCTGAGGTATCCCCACGAATGTGCCTCCTCTTTTCAATCTATCAATAGCGCC
>JACDZH010000132.1 GCA_013426815.1 Paludibacter sp. | reverse complement strand
CCTCAATTATCAATTGAATTTTAAAATTCTTATCCCGAACTCAGGTTAATAATATTTTTCTCATTTAGCCTCCCCAAATCCCTCCAATAGAGGGGCTTTCAAAATGGCAAATCGGTACCTTCGCTAGCAGCTGCAGGAGCTGCATCGAATGAAGATACAGGAGTAGAAGTTGAAGAAGCTGCAGTTGCAACATTTTTGTCTGCCTTCCATGCACGAATTGAAGTAAACCAGCGCCCATTGTATTCGCGACTTTCTATATCAAAGCTTACCGTTACCACATCGTCAATTGCCATGGGAAACTGTTCAATTTTGTCACCAAAGAAATTAAAACACACTTTTTTTGGATATTGATCAGCTGTTTCGAGCACATAATCTTGCGAACGCCAAGTTCCATTTTTTCCTTCACCGGTTGCCAAAGGCAACACTGCAATAATTTTTCCTGAGATTTCCATTCTGCTAGTTCTTTAAATAAATAATTTTTGAACGGCAAAGATAATGAAGAAAACCCAAATGAAAGAAAAAAAAACAGATAAATTTTAGCGATTCGAAAGATAAAATTTTTATAGAATATTGTAACCTTATTATAAATAAAATACAAACTAATTTCGTACAAAAAAATCGATAGTATTTTCTCTGGATTTTTTTTTGTAACCTTTTCCATACTCCTTCTTTCTTTGTATCTTTGCATTCCCAAAATAAAATATTGGAATATCACAATTCGTAATTTTGATATTAATACTTGTAAAATCCAAATCAACAATTAACTATTACACCAATCAACTATTTAACTAATTATCAATTAATTAAACTATGGCCGACGATAAAAAAGTAATTTTCTCGATGGTGGGAGTCAGCAAGGCTTTTACACCACAAAAAAAAGTATTGAATAATATTTACCTTTCGTTTTTCTACGGTGCTAAAATAGGTATTATTGGGCTCAATGGTTCAGGTAAATCTACATTATTAAAAATTATTGCAGGAGTAGAAAAAAACTATTTTGGTGAAGTCGTTTTTTCACCAGGATATTCAGTTGGTTATCTCGAACAGGAACCACATTTAGATCCAACCAAAACAGTTAAAGAAATTGTACAGGAAGGTGTACAGGAAGTTGTTGATATGCTAACCGAATATGAACATATCAACGAACAATTTGCAGAGCCCGATGCAGATTTCGATAAACTGATTGCCTGTCAGGGAGAATTGCAGGAATTACTGGATCACGCCGATGCTTGGAATCTGGACAATAAACTGGAACGTGCCATGGATGCATTACGCTGTCCATCGGAAGAAGCGTTGGTTTCGGTATTGTCGGGTGGTGAGCGTCGTCGGGTGGCATTGTGCCGTTTATTGCTTCGTCAACCTGATATTTTATTACTCGATGAACCTACCAATCATCTGGATGCCGAGTCGGTAGAATGGTTGGAACATTACTTACAGCAATATGCGGGAACTGTTATTGCCATAACTCACGACCGTTACTTCCTTGATAATGTTTCCGGTTGGATACTTGAACTCGACCGGGGCGAAGGCATACCATGGAAAGGAAATTACACTTCTTGGTTGGAACAAAAAACAGCGCGAATGGCTGGTGAAGAGAAGCAAGCCAGCAAACGTCGCAAAACCCTGGAGCGCGAATTGGAATGGGTTAGAATGGCTCCGAAAGCCAGACATGCAAAGGGTAAAGCCCGTATTGAAGCGTATGACCGTTTAATAAACGAAGATCAAAAAGAAAAAGAAGACGCACTTGAAATTTTTATTCCCAATGGACCACGTCTTGGAAACAAAGTTGTAGAAGCTATTGGTGTTGCAAAAGGTTTTGGTGATAGATTATTGTTCGACAACCTCAATTTTATGTTACCACCGAATGGTATTGTTGGAATTATTGGACCAAATGGTGCAGGCAAAACTACACTTTTTAGATTAATGATGGGATTAGAAATGGTAGACAAAGGAATATTCGAAGTAGGTGAAACAGTTAAAATTGGATATGTCGATCAAAGTCATGTCGATATAGATCCTGAAAAAACAGTGTATCAGGTTGTTTCGGGTGGGACGGATTTTATAAGAGTTGGTGGAAAAGAAATCAATGCCCGTGCCTATCTTTCTCGTTTTAATTTTGCAGGTGGTGATCAGGAGAAACTTTGTGGTATTCTATCGGGTGGTGAGCGAAATCGTTTGCATTTGGCTATTACACTGAAATCGGAAGCAAACGTGTTATTGCTTGATGAACCAACCAACGATATTGATGTGAATACTTTGCGGGCTCTGGAAGAAGGATTGGAAGCATTTGCCGGATGTGCAGTTATTATCAGTCACGACCGCTGGTTTCTCGATCGTATTTGCACACATATTATTGCTTTCGAAGGTAATTCCGAAATATTTGTATTCGAAGGTTCTTACTCCGAATACGAAGAAAACAAGAAAATGCGTTTGGGAGATGAAGCTCCAAAACGAATCCGTTATAAAAAACTAATGGTGTAGACCCCTAAATCCCATAAATTGGACTTATAAAGAAAATGCGCTTCCCGATTGATTCGGAGAGCGCATTTCTTTTTATAAGTTTTTGCTGTCAACTATCAACTGATAATTGTTAACTATACTTTTACATTCCATCTTCAATATTCCAAACAAATGCCCTAATTCCCATTTGCTTTGAAGTTGCATCTAAGTCACGCAAATCAGCCAGAATTGGTTTTATTTTTACATCATCAACGATGGTAATGATGGCTGAATTCTGTGATGGCCAGGCATGACTTCCAAAATGTGGTTCGCCGGTTTTAGATCCTCGTCCCTTAACTGATTCCCATTCGGTAAACCCACGAACATGATTTGTACTTAAAAGTGCAATAATTTGATCGTAATAAGCCTGATCGAATGCTATAAATATTGATTTCATCTGTTTATAATTTAATTTTAGTTATTATATGGAACTCACAAAACAAAATTTATCCCGATAACCATCGGTAGCCCATGTGGGTCAAAATTGATTAAATTTTGTCATGTTCGTTTCATATTTCAATTTATTAATGAAAAAATTCTTAATTAATTATCAAGTTTATTCGCTTGATTCAAAGCTGCTAATTTTTTGTTCTTTCGATGTTGACGCTTAATGCCACTGGCAGCAAACATGGTGTACAATGTAGGAACAATTATCAAAGTTAACATGGTTGAAACCGTTAAACCACCGATAACGGTAATTGCCATAGGTTTCCACATTTCAGAACCTTGCGAATTACTTAATGCCAATGGTAACATACCAAGAATAGTAGTTAAAGTAGTCATAATTACAGGGCGTAAACGAGATTCGCCCCCATTTACAACAGCTCTGATTACTCCCATTCCACGTTCACGGTTCAGGTTAATATAATCTACCAACACAATACCATTTTTCACTACTATACCTATTAACATAATCAATCCTACAAACGACATCATATTGAGTGTACTTCCAGAAACACCCAACGCGAGCACAACTCCCGAAATAGCAAACGGTATGGAGAACATAATGATAAATGGATAGGTAAGTGACTCAAACTGAGATGCCATTACAATAAATACCAGCATAACAATAATTAAAAGCAAAGTGCCTAAATCGCCAAATGACTCTTGTTGGTCTTTGTAGGAACCAGCTATCGTTACATATACATTAGATGGAATATTGATTTTTTTCAACTCTACATTAATACCTTCAACGGCTTTATCCAAGGTTGTACCCGAAACAGTTGACGAAACAGTTATCAACCTTTGACGGTTCTTACGTTCGATAGTAGGAGGTGTAAACCGCTCTACTACTTTTCCTAATTCGCTCAACCGTATAGCCTGACCCCTACTATTATAAATCAATATATTTTCAATGGCTTCAATAGATTGACGATATTCAGGAGCATAGGCTACTTTTATATTATATTCCTGTCCATCTTCACGAAAGAGTGATGCTGTAAGTCCATTGATACGGTTTCGCAAATAATTGGATGCTGTATTAATATTCAAACCATTCGACGCTAATTTTTCCCTGTCAAATTCAACCTGATATTCTGGTGTATATTCCTCTCTACTAACACGGGTATTTACCAAACCGTTGACATTTTTCAATCCTTTTGATAATTGAGATGCAATTTTATCAGTTTCAATAAAATCAAAACCATATATTTCTACATCTAAAGTCGATTGTCCGCCCATCATACTCATTCCGCCACCGGCTATAACATTCGATTTACGTATTTCGGGTATCTGTAGAATATCAATACGCAGGCTGTCGCAAATTTCAAACATTGAACGTTTACGCTCACTAAGGGGTTTTAAGCCAATAGAAAAGGATGCTAAATTACTACCATTAGCCTGAAAAGAACCCCAAACATTGGAGCTACTAGCCTGACCCACCGAATAATTAATCATTGACATTTCCGGATACTTTTTCTTCCATTGTTCAGTCATCTTTTTTGCTATTTCAATAGTTATATCAGAGCGAGTACCTATTGGCAATTCTAATGTTAAAGCAATTCTTCCATTATCTTGTGCCGGATAAAACTCTGTACCAATAAATTTTGCAGGAATAATACTCAAGATAAAAAATATAGTAGTAAATGCTACAATTGACTTACGATGACGTACCGACCAGTTTACAATGGTAGCATATTTTGAGTCCATCCCATCCAAAAATTGTTCTATTGGACTATAAATCTTATTAAACATTTTTGAACGATAGGGATTGAGTTGCAACAATTGTGAAGCTAACATAGGTGTAAGTGTCAAAGCACAAATCAATGAAACCGTAATAATTATGGTAACCATCCAACCTAATTGTCCAAATAAAATTCCGGCTGCACCAGTTATCAAAGTCATTGGAAAGAATACAGCAATAATTGTCAATGTGGAGGCAATAATTGAAACTGCAACTTCATTTGTACCATTTACAGCTGCACTTTTAGGTCTACTACCCTTTTCAATATGCGTTGTTATATTTTCGAGTACCACAATCGCATCATCCACCACCATACCTATAGCAAGTGAGAGGGAACTCAACGAAATAATGTTAAGCGAACCTCCTGTTGCACCCAAAAATATAAATGCCGCAATTAAAGAAATAGGTATCGTTAGTATAATAATAACTGTAGCCCTCCAGCGTCCAAGAAAGAAAAGCACTACCAATACAACGAAAAGAAATGCATAAATTACAGTTTCGGTCAAACCACTGATAGTTTGTTTAATATTATCAGCAGTATCCATTATCACACTCAACTTTACATCGGGTGGCAGATTTTTTTGAATGATTGGTAATTGTTTTTGAACAGCATCGGCTATTTCAACTGTATTGGAACCCGATTGTTTTTGAACAATAATAGTTGAAGCTTGTATACCATTGGTAAAACTCTTTTGATTCCGTTCTTCCAAATAATCATTTACATTAGCAACATCCGAAAGATAAATCGTTTTACCATCCGAACTTCCAACTACAATTTTGTTAATCTCGGCTGCACTTTTAAATTCACCCTCCACACGCAATGAGTAAGTTTCGCTACCTACATCCATACTACCCGCCGGAGTATTAATGTTCTCCATTCGAATGTATTGTGCAAGTGATTCTACGGTTAAATGATATGCTTCTAACTTTACAGGATCAACAAACACTTGTATTTCACGTTTGGGTGCACCAGTGATAGAAACCGAACCAACACCTTTGATGCGTGCCAAAGGATTGGCTACATTGTCATCCAATATTTGATACAATGCGGGCAAACTCTTATCGGCAGTGGCAGTAAGCATGATAACAGGAATCATATCAGTACTGAACTTAAAAATAATTGGTTTTCCTACGCCTGTTGGTAAAAAGGAACTCACCAGGTCTAATTTATCGCGTATATCGTTGGTAACAACATCAATATCTAAACCATAGTTAAACTCCAGCGTGATTATCGAACGATTTTCTTTGGAAGTAGATTTGATACTTTTGAGATTTGCAACCGTATTAAGCGAACTTTCCAACGGACGTGTTACATTAGTTTCAATATCCGAAGCACTAGCACCATCGTAGGTTGTCATAACCATAATGGTGTTGGTTTCGATTTTTGGTAACAAATCAATAGGCAATTTATTTAGAGAAAATAATCCCAATATCACCACACCGATAAAAATCAATGCAGTCATAACGGGTTTTCTTACAGAACTTTCGTATAAACTCATAATTTCTAATTAATAATTAATAATTCACAATTAATAATTTTTTATTCCATCAAATTTATAGAGGCATCTATCTTTTAGTCCCTCCTTTTAAATTTGGGGTCATATTACTTAATTACTTTCGCTTCGCCACCATCAACGAGCTTCGACTGTCCGGCTATAACGACTTTATCTCCAAAATTGAGCCCAGATATAATTTCAAATTCATTATCTAAACGACGTCCAATCTTAACTTCTTTAAATTCAACCTTTCCATTATTGAAAACATATACAAAACGTGAACCAGAACCCGATTGCTTTACAATAGACTGATCGGCAACCACAATGCGCTTGACTTTACCAAACTCTAACATTACACGGGCAAACATACCTGGACGTACTTTATAGTTGCCGTTGTTCATGTTTATTTCTACCGGAAATGTACGTGTTTGCTCATTAATGGTTGGATATATTAAACTTACATAACCCTGAAATTTCTGCCCTACAAAAACATCAAATTTTACATCTATAGGCATTCCTTTTTTTACTTGTGAATAGAATGATTCAGAAACATTTACTACTAATTTCACCGGATTAATATTCATAACTGTCAGTACAGGCAATTGACCTGAATACATATCACCATTGTCGTAATTACGAGCAGTTACAACTCCACTTAAAGGACTTAATAGAAAGGTATTTTCAGTCAAATTTTTTAAATTGGTTTGAGCCATATCCAACTGAAGTTTTGCATTGTCCAATTCTTGTTGCGAAGCACCACCCACATTGAAAAGCTCAAGGGTACGTTTATACATCCGTTTAAAATTTTCAATTTGTGTTTCGGAATTCGACAAATTGGCTACATCCATTTGCACCAATTTCTGACCTTTTACAACATTTTGACCAACTTCTACCAAAATATCTCGAATTCGTCCGGGAGAAGATGGAGCAATGCTGTTTTTTACCTGTGGCTGAACGGTAGCAGTTAATTCGTAAGTTTGTTCTACTTGACGCTCCATCACTTGTTGCACTCGTACAGTTGGAATTTCCAGCACAACTTTTGTCTCAGTTTTTGGTTTATTGCATGCGCTCAATCCTACTACTAAAGTACAAACAACGATGCTTAATTGGTTTATTGGTTTCATTTTGATATATCTTTTTAAAATGTATTGTTTATTATTTTATGTCTCTACTTAGTAATTTTTCAATATCAGCTTTTGCCGAAAGATAATCGAACACAGATTGATTATAGAATAATCCTGCCTGAATGTAAGCTAACTCAGTATTGGTCAAATCGAGATAAGTTCCTGAACCTACTTCATATCTTTTTTGTGAAATTGAAACTGCTTTTTCTGCTTGTCGTAAACCTTCTTTATTCGACTCAATTTTTCCAATTGCTTTCTTTATATTATCTAAATAGGTTAGAATTTGTAATTCAAGACTGCGGCAAAGATTATCACGCTGATATTTCATTTCATCAATTTGGATCATTATTTGCTTTTCTTTGTAAAGCCTTGCCCCGCCTTGAAATAATGGAACAGAAAGAGTTAGTCCAGCCATTGAAGATTGATATTTAGAAATCGATTTACCATCATTCCCTGCAAAGTTATAGATATAATTAAAACTAGCAGAAAGTGTTGGCCACCAACCAGCCTTTTGTGTCTTTAATGAATGATTAAGTTGCTTGCTTCTTAGATCAAATTGATTTAAATCTGTATTTGTATACAATGTTGTTGTATCTATTGACAATACATCGCCATACATTTTTTCTTCAAAATCGACTAAACTTCCTTGTATTTTAAGTCCGATAAACATATCCACACCCAAAAGCATTTTTAGTTGTAAAATACTCATATTTATTGCACTTTCGGCAGTAACCAAATTCGATTTTGCATTACGTACCTGAACATCAGCCCGTATCCATTCAAATTCGGAAACAGTTCCTTGTTTATACTTATTTTGAATTATTCTTGCATTTTCAACCGTATTGTCAAAACTATGTTTAAATACATTGTACGAATCTTGCGTTAACAAAATGCCATAATAAGCTTTAGTTACCTGATTAATTAATGAAATTTTGGATGAACGTGCAGATTCCAATGCCAATTGAACTTCTAATTCAGTCATTTTTAGCGATGCCCATAACGTTGGAGAAATTATTGGTAATGAAGCAACTATGCCCGCACTATAGGAATTATCAACACCTATTTGCATCATATTTCCACCTATAAAAAAAGCCTGAGGACTTACATTTCTATTATATGTTCCAGTACCTGAAATAGTTGGAAACAATCCTGCATATTTTTCTTTTTTGGAATAATCCACTCGTTCAATTTCTTTATTTGCAACTTTAATTGTGGGACTTTGGCTCAAAGCTATTTCTAACGCTTTGGATAATGAAACTGACAGTGTATCCTGGGCATTCAGCATTTCAACATGGAGAAGGCAAATAATTGCCATCACTATTTTTATTATTTTATTCATTTGTTTCACAACCATAAAATTAACTTGTTAATAGATTATTGTTTATGTATCTATATTATTTTCATACTTTTAAATTTTCAACATCGATAGGTTTTGAGATTCATTTTCAAATTTTCAAATTAAAATATCATTTTATTCTCCTTTATTATAATGTTCTTCAATATATTTCAACCCTTTTTCGTTGGCAATAAGATGAGTAATTAAATCGACAAAGAAATCTATTAATCGCTTTTTTGAGTATTTCTTCACATCCTGACTCATTTCCATAAAGGTATTTTTTATTTGAATAGAGTGAAAAAACGAAATCAATTCCACATCCAAATCATCCCTGTAATATCCCTCTTCAATTCCTTGTCGAAAGTTCATCTCAAATCCGGCTCTAATTTCTTCTCTTTTATGTAGCCTGAATTGCTCATAACCTGAGTTCGGGATAAGAAAGTGTGTCAAAAAGTTGTATCATAGGAGTTTA
>JACDZH010000131.1 GCA_013426815.1 Paludibacter sp. | reverse complement strand
AGCACGGTTCTGTGAGAGGTTTAGGGGTGAGATTCCCCTTTACCTACTCGATTTCTTTCGCGTTGATGTTTATTTATAGTTGGAAGCTGGCATTAATCATGTTGATAGTTATACCGCTGTATACTGTTGTTTACATTATCACCAATAAACTGAATAAAAAGCAGGAACGTAAATTGATGGAACATTCTGCTGATTTGGAAAGTCAACTTGTTGAGTCTTTAAATTCTGTAAGAACGATCAAACAATTTGGAGTTGAAGATTTCAGCAATATGAAAACCGAAGTCCGGTTTATCGGGTTGTTGAAAACAGTTTTCAAATCGGGCAAGAACTCGATGTTTTCTACTTATTCGTCCGATACAATCAGTAAAGTGTTCACAGTCATTTTACTATGGGTTGGTTCTTATTTTGTGATAAGCAATGAAATTACTCCCGGAGAATTATTATCGTTTTACGCGATAATCGGATATTTTATGGGTCCAATATCCAGTTTAATCGGTGCCAATAAATCTATTCAAAATGCGTTGATAGCTGCCGACCGTTTGTTTGAAATTATGGATTTGGAACGCGAATCTACCGAAAATATGATTGAATTGAAACGTGAAAACATAGGAGATATTAAATTTGAAAATATCCGGTTTGCTTATGGAACCCGTAAAGAAGTTTTTAGCGATTTTTCATTTACCATTCCAAAAGGTAAGTTAACCGCAGTAATAGGCGAAAGCGGTTCGGGTAAAACTACTTTGGTTTCACTTTTACAAAAATTATATCCTTTGAATGCCGGTAAAATAACTGTTAACGACCTTGATATTAATCACTTTTCGTATGATAGTCTGAGAAATATGGTTAGTACAGTACCTCAACAATTGAGTTTATTTTCGGGTAATATAATTGATAACATAGCTGTTGGCGATTTTCAACCCGATATAGATCGTATTATTTCCATTGTTCAACAACTTGGGTTGGTACAGTTTATTGAGAAATTGCCAAATGGATTTAATACCCAAATTGGCGAAAATGGTACTTCTCTTTCGGGTGGCGAAAAACAGCGAATTGCAATTGCACGGGCATTGTATAAGAATCCGGAAATCCTTATTTTTGATGAAGCAACATCATCGTTGGATTCAGAATCTGAACAACATGTGAAGGCTGTAATTCAGAATTTAAAGCAACAAGGGAAAACGATGTTAATCATTGCTCACCGTTTAAGCACCGTGATTGATGCCGATAAAATTGCCATTTTGGAAAATGGAATTCTAATCGAAGAAGGAACGCATAATCATTTGTATAAAGTAGGTACACGCTATTATGAAATGTGGTAGAAACAATTGCCAAACCTACTACTTTAACATGGAATTAAAGTTATTTAACTGTTTTATTCTCACATTTTTGCTTCCTTCCATTATATTGGACGGAACGAACCTATCTTTGCACTCGTATTTCGCCGAGTACAAAGAGCCAGCTCACAGGCTTATAAGTTGGGGCAAAATGTAGTTAAAAATTTAATTTTATTAGAAAATGAAAAACTTAAATGAGTATGGCGTTCAAGAAATGAATGCTGAAGAAATGAGAGTGACTGATGGTGGTTGTTTTCTTGCAGATGCTGTTGAAGCTATTGGTGAGGCAATTGGCAGAGCTTGGAATTGGTTGGTTGCTCATGGAAAAGATGGCAAAACTGTTATCTCAATTTAAAAACAATTGCAAGAGAGTCTAAACTCTCTTGCAATTACAAAGATTTAAAAATAAAATATGAGAAAACATAAATATATCATCTCATTGATTTTTATATTATTACTGCATATACCAACTGAATTATATGCTCAAAATGCAATAAAAATTATTGATATTGATTCAAACGAACCAATATCATTTGCAATAATAATAGTTGATGGGTATAACGTTCATTTTGAAGCTAATGTAGATGGTTTGGCTAATATTGAACTGAAAAATGATTTAAATTATATATTTAGACGGTTAGGGTACAAAGAATTATTAATATCAGGTGCACAACTTGTAAAAACATCAGAAGTAAAAATGGAGTCACAACCTCTTGAAATAAGCCCAATAACTGTTACTGCTGATGCTGCATGGCATGATTTAAACAGAGCAATTGATAATACATTTAATTCGATACCAAAAACCTCATTCTTTTTAAAGTGTTATCAAAACGATAAAGTTCAGGATGCCAATTCTATTCTGATTAATGCAAAGTCAATATACGCATCTGAGGTTTCAAAATTAAATAAAAAAGGTAAAGGTTGTAAATCAAACACAAAATTAAAAGGGCTAAAAGTTGAATTTTTTAATGGTTTTAAGGTCGATTCATTAAAACGTTTTGATTATTATGAAACTCCATTTGTTAATGATTTTTTGGTTGGTGAAAATCAAAAATATGATAAGGATCTAGCTTTCTATTTTGTCGATACAAATGATTCAATTGCAATAATTGGATATGCTCCGAAGTCAAAATATGTTCCGAACAATAAATATGTTTTGTCTTCTGGGCGATACATAATCAATAAAATAAATTGGACATTAATTCGTATTGAATCAGAAATTAATCCGAAAATAATTGACTATGTAAACTCTCGAGTTTCAATTAATCCGAAAAAAGAAGTTTTATTTAGGAACTACTTTCGTTCAATTAACTTTTCAAAACAAGGAATACCAACAAAATTGGTGGATAAACTGGAATATACTCTGAAAAATGATAAAAAAAAATCAAAATTTATAAATACAACAACTCACATTTATAAAAAAATGACAGATAATGAATTCGATGCTGTTCCAAATAAAAAAGCAGAACCAAAATCAATTATATTTCAAAAATCTTTTTATTCTACTACATTTGATTCAGAATTTGAAAATGGATTTCAATAAAACATAGATTTGAAAGTTTTTATAATTATTTTGTGAATACAAAAGTCAGCTCACAGGCTTATAAGTTGGAGGAATTTTTTTTTACAATCTCTATTAAACTAGGCTGTAGTTTATATTTGCGTTGTAATTAACGTTTGATATCTATCATTTATCAATCTATACCTGCTTAAAGAGAATACATCCTCTGTTGAACCGTTTGCCATATCTTGTTTTACACAAATTGATTTTTTATATGCTTCCTGTATCCTATACCAATTCAAATAATTTTGGAGGTACTTTGTAGAAACACCCCAGAAAGTTGAGTCAATCCACTTTTTAACTCGGTTGTGCATTGAGTTGACATGCTGAATATGATAGATTCCATGTTTGACATGTTGTTTTAAATCTGCTCGTAAAACCACTAAAGAAAGGTTGTTGTCTTTTGCAAACCCTTTATACCCCGCTGGCGCGGGTCTGTGACCCGTGCCAATACAGAAAAAGATAAGAAACTTTCATTTTGAATAGCACAGGTCACATACCTGCGCTAGCGGTGAATACACATACTCCAATTTTGAAACTCCAAAAAAAGCCATTTTTCTCTGTTTTTTTTGTCAAAAAAACACTTGTTCAGATATTTGTTATTTTAACAATATTAATTCACTGAAATACAAGTAGTTGAAAATTGCTTTGTCCAGTTTTTTTTTGGACGAAAATTTGGTTGCCTCAAATTCAATGTCTAACTTAGCACCACAAATGAGGGTAATAATTTACTTTATGAAAATAATCAAATAATAATTTCAAAATTATACTTTATGAGAAACAAAATTCTTTTCGTGGCTTTTGTCGCCTTGTGTTTTTCATTGAGTGCCAATGCACAATTGTTTTGGATAGTATCCGGAAATGGATTGTCAAAACCTAGTTATTTGTTTGGAACACATCATTTGATTGAAAAAGAAAAAATTGTCGGTTTCGATAAAGTGCTGGCAGTTATCCCACAGACCGATGTGGTAGTGGGAGAGATGGATATGAGCAATATGCTAAGCATGCAAATAAAAATGATGAAAGCAATGATAATGAAGGACTCCACAATGCATGATTTGTTGAGCCCGGAGGATTATCTGATTGTTGACGCTCAATTAAAACAAGTGGTTGGAAAGGGATTGGATAAATTGGGAAAATTGAAACCGATGATGATTAGTACTTTATTCGAAGTAAAGTTATACATGAATCAAAATAATTTAAAAAAAGAACCCGAAACAATTGATATCGTTTTCCAAAAGGCTGGAAAAAAGAATAAAAAGAAAATAATTGGTCTGGAAACTATTGAAGAACAAATAGATATACTATTGAATTCAATGACATTGAAACATCAAGCTGATATGTTGGTACAGGCTGTGAAAGATAAAGATAAATCATTTAGCCAGTTCGTACAATTAAACGATGTCTATTTAAAGGGTGATTTGAAAGCTATGTCACAACTTACTGTAATCGAAGGGCAAATGACTGCGGAGGATAAAAAGATTTTGATTGAAAATCGTAACAATAACTGGGTCAATCAATTGAAGTTATTAATGCCTGAAAAATCATGTTTTGTAGCCGTAGGCTGTATGCACCTTGCAGATGAGATTGGATTAATCCGACAATTGGAAAAAGCAGGTTTCAAAGTAGAAGCCATTGATATTTTGTATCAGTGATAGTCTCACATTAAGTGAGCACTTGCTTTCAAAGTGAGACTATCACTTGCACACACAACATAAATTGTCATATCTATGTTAAATAAACTTAATATTTAATCTAATTAATTTGTTATAATCGTCTAATAATAAATTTATTACTGAATAATTATAAATAAAGTAATAAATATTATAGTACTATGTATTGCATAGTACTATAATTATATATATTTTTGCAACGTTATTTAAAATTAGTCGGTAGAGAAAAGTTGGTAGTCGGTATAAAACTGAACTTACAAACTTTGAACTTTCAAACTTTCAAACTTATTTTTAATGATTACACTTAAAAACATCAACAAAACGTACGACATGGGTCAGGCTTCGTTGCACGTACTCAAAGGAATTGATTTACACATTGATAAAGGTGAATATGTTTCCATTATGGGAGCTTCCGGGTCTGGTAAATCAACTTTATTGAATATCCTGGGTATTCTGGACGATTATGATACTGGTGAATACCATTTAAATAACACACTTATTAAAAATTTATCAGAAAAACAAGCTGCATTTTATCGAAACGAAATGATTGGCTTTGTTTTTCAGTCATTTAACCTGATAAATTTTAAAAATGCCCTCGAAAATGTGGCTTTGCCTTTGTATTACAAAAATATAAGTCGCAAAAAACGGAATATTATTGCCATGGAATATTTGGATCAAATGGGACTGAAAGATTGGGCACTTCACATGCCAAACGAAATGTCGGGAGGCCAGAAACAACGGGTTGCCATTGCGCGTGCCATTATTTCCAAACCCAAAATTCTGTTGGCTGACGAACCCACCGGTGCATTAGATAGCGTAACTACAATAGAAATGATGAAAGTGCTGAGCGATTTGAATGCAAATGGTCTCACTACGATTATTGTAACCCATGAAAAATCTGTTGCCGACGAAACTAATTCAATTATTCATATCAAAGATGGATTGATTGAAAATATACAAAGAAAAGCCCCCTAAATCCTCCGAATGGGGAATTAAAGACTTTTCTAAACAACTTGTAAATCAAATTAAACTAACAAAAATGTCCCACTTTGGGGGATTTAGGGGCTATAAATATGTTTTCAATCAATACTTTACAAGAAATAATTGCTACCTTGAAGCACAATAAGTTACGGACAGTTCTGACCGGACTTTCTGTTACATGGGGCATATTTATTCTTATAATTTTGCTGGGTGCCGGAAATGGTTTAAAAAACGGAGTTACAAGTAATTTTGGTGATAGGGCTTCAAATATGGTCGAAATGTGGT
The DNA here is from genome assembly GCA_013426815.1 of Paludibacter sp. GTDB lineage: Bacteria > Bacteroidota > Bacteroidia > Bacteroidales > Paludibacteraceae > Paludibacter. The sequence continues at coordinate 3,305 of JACDZH010000131.1, read as the reverse complement.
CGGGACGTTCGTCACTTCCATTTGAGGGCTTAAAAGCCGATCGATCACTTCCGTTTTCGGAAAAAGAGATAAATGCAGTGAGTGATGAATTGCCTGAAACCAGTGAACAAACAGGTGTGATTGAAAAACAATCGGTTATCACTAACAAAAGTGAATATGGAACTTATTCATTGAAAGGTGTAAATCCTACCTATTGCGATATTTTTAAATTGAAGTTTGATTCAGATGGCGGTCGTTTTATCAATGAATTGGATTTAAAATCGAACAATAAAGTGGTTGTGATTGATAAAAAAATGGAAGATGTCTTATTTAAAACAGAGTCGGCACTGGGAAAATATTTGAAAGTTGGCGGAGTTATGTTTAAAGTAGTGGGTATTAATTCAAAAAAAGAACGTTGGGGAGGTCCTTATGCCTATATTCCTTTCACAACTGCACAATTAATTTACAACCCCGACCGCAAATTTAATAATATGGCATTCAAAGTGAATGGATTGGAAACCACAACTGAAAATGAGGTTTTTAACGATAAACTTAAAGGAACAATGGCAAAAAGCCTGCGTTTCGATCCAAAAGATAATCAGGCAATTTGGATAAGAAATGCACAACGGGAATATGTGGAAACGATGAAGATTTTTGGAGGTTTAACTCTTTTTGTTTCAATAATTGGAATTTTTACCTTGATTGCAGGTATAGTTGGTGTAAGTAATATCATGTTGGTATCGGTTAAAGAAAGAACCCGTGAAATTGGTATTCGAAAAGCTATTGGGGCACCACCAGCATCCATATTGCGTTCAATTATTATCGAATCGATATTAATTACTACCATTTTTGGATATATTGGAATGATTCTGGGCGTTGGATTAACAGAAGGAATAAATTTTATAATGATACAATCGGCAGCCCAAAGTCCTTCAGAAACAGGAATGTCGATATTTAAAAATCCAACAGTAGAACTTTCATATATTTTTATTTCTACCGGAATTTTAATTATTTCAGGAGTAATTGCAGGCTATATGCCTGCGCGCAGAGCAGTGAAAATTAAACCGATAGAAGCAATGAGGGAAGAATAATAAATATTTATAAATACAACCCCCTAAATCCCATCCCGATAAATCGGGATAAACTTCGGGGGACATAAAAAAGATTGATGAAAAATTGGGTGAAAAATAAAACAAAAAAATGAAAACCAATAAAAATACAATTAAGTTACAAAGTCTCCCTTTGGGAGATTTAGGGGGCTGGCGTAGAATATTTGATTTAGATCGATGGCAAGAAATTTGGATTACCATCACACACAATAAATCACGTAGCTTTCTAACTGCATTTGGTGTATTTTGGGGAATGTTTATGTTGGTAGTAATGGTAGGAGCAGGAGTAGCTTTGGAACGTGGCATGTCTTCTCAAATTGCAGGTTTTGCAACCAATTCATGTTTTTTTTGGACAGAATTAACATCAGAACCATACAAGGGATTTAGAAAAGGTCGGGCATGGAATATTCAAAATGAAGATATACCTGTTTTGATACAGAAAATACCCGAAATTCAATACCTTGCTCCGGTTTTATTTGGTGGACAATTAGCAAATAATGTAACCCGTGCAGATAAAGCCGGTTCATATAATGTAAAAGGTAGCTTTCCCACTTATAACAAGATTGAGGAAAGTAAAATGGTGTATGGCAGGTATTTAAATGATATTGATGTTACAGAAAAACGTAAAGTGTGTGTTATTGGCGAACGTGTATACGAAGTGATGTTTAAAAAGGACGAAAATCCAATTGGACAAAATATTAAAGTGAATGGTATTTATTTTCAGGTAATTGGTGTTGCAAGAGCTACTTCATCTATTAATATTGGAGGTAGGAGTGAGGAAACTGTTATTTTACCATTTAGTACTATGCAACAGGCATTTAACCAGGGTAATATCGTACATTTTTTGGCTACCACAGCACAACCTGGTGTAAAAGTTAAGGTAGTTCAGGAGAAGGTTACTGAAATATTAAAAGCAAGACATGATATTGCACCTACCGATGATATTGCTGTTACTTGGATGAATATTGAAGATCAATTTACTATGTTTTTGTATTTGGGAATTGGTATTGCCAGTTTGATTTGGATTGTTGGTCTTGGAACATTGATTGCCGGTGGAATTGGAGTAAGTAATATTATGTTGGTAACAGTCCGTGAGCGAACCAAGGAAATCGGTATTCGACGGGCATTGGGAGCTACTCCTGGCAATATTATTTCACAGATAATGAGCGAAAGTATTATACTTACCCTAATTGCTGGTATTTTGGGATTGATGGTTGGTGTAGGTTTACTTCAAATTGTGGGTGTGGCACTTAGCAGTGGTGATCAATTTTTTAAAGATCCGCAAATAAGTTTCACAGTTGGCATTGCAGCTTTATTTATTCTGTTGGTAATAGGAACATTAGCCGGATTTATTCCGGCAAGTAGAGCCATGAGTATTAAACCTATTGAAGCAATAAGGGAAGAATAAATTCAATTTACAATTTTTGGATCGTTTTTTTTTAATTTTGAAGTAAATAAATGGATATAAAATCATTGGATAAAAAATCAACCTTAAAATTAGTGTTTTTAGCATTGATTTTTATGATAATTACCATTTTAGGAATTAATATAAGTCCATGGCTGATAGAACATGCGCGAAATCCTGAATATATACGTGATTTTTTGTCAGGATATGGTAATATTGGTTTTCTGGTTTATATACTCATTCAAGCAATTCAAGTAATACTAGTGATTATTCCTGTTGATTTTTTAAGTATATGTGGAGGTTTTATTTACGGTATTCCTATTGGTTTTGCTCTTACATTTATGGGGTTGATGCTTGGATCTGTTATCGTATTTTATATTTCACGATTATTCGGACATGAAATTGTTTCCAAATTTATAGCCATTGAAAAAATTGAAAAAATTAGTAAAATTTTGAATTCTTCAAAAGGAACAATTGGTATATTCATTATTTGCTGTATTCCACTTTTACCAAAAGATATCATGATGTATATTGCAGGTCTTACGCCTATAAAAGCATCCAGAATGTTTCTAATTTATGGCATTTCCAGAATTCCAAGTACATTTATATGGGTTTCGATAGGAGCTAATGCTTATGATAAAGACTATCTAGGTTTGGGAATCACTATTGTAATTATGTTGCTAATGCTTTTCATGGTTTTATTATTAGGTAGATATTATCACAACAAAGAAAAAAAATTAACTCATTGATTGAATAAAAAATAATATGAGTATCGGGTGTTGTACCTAAAGAAAAAAGTTTACATTTGTCTT
>JACDZH010000130.1 GCA_013426815.1 Paludibacter sp. | reverse complement strand
CCATAACGGACTTACACCGTCAAATATACTCGCCATGCTCGGCGCACAATAAAAAAACCTTGAATTGTTTTCAAGGTTTTAAATATTATCATAACTAAATCTGTTGGTAAATTTTAAGTTAGAATTCTACTTAGATAAGTCAATAATCGTTTTTTTTGAACGTTATGTCAACAAAAACACAAGTACTCAGTGCTCAGATAAAAAAAAAATTCTTTCATAAACAACTAAATATCAATTCGTTTAGGTATTTGTAAAAATTGAGAAATTAAATACACTTATTCATAAATAGAAAACCTAATATGATTTAAAAATCTGTTATATAATCATTGAATAATAACAAATAAAATCGGTGATAGAAATTTTTTTATATTAATCGATTTTTAGAAAATAAAAAGGAAGTTTAAATAATTCTAATTATTTAATATGCATTATTATAAGTTTTCTTATCAAAAACAGTGAGGAATATAATTTTTAAATCGAACCAAATGGACCAATTTTCAATATAAATCATATCATATTCCACTCTTTTTTCCATTTTCCAGAGTTCATCTGTTTCGCCCCTAAATCCATTTACTTGTGCCCATCCAGTGACCCCTGGTTTTACATAATGTCTAATTTTATAGTGATCAATCAATTTTGAATATTCTATAGTATGTTTAATCATGTGAGGTCGAGGTCCCACAACCGACATTTGTCCTAGTAGTACATTAATAAATTGGGGTAATTCATCAATATTAGATGAACGCAAGATTTTACCAATACATGTAATCCTGTCATCATCATATTTTGCTTGCTGAATATTGGCTCTCTCATTTACTTGCATACTTCTAAATTTCAAACAATTAAAAGATTTATTATTGATTCCTGTACGTTTTTGAACAAAGAAAACCGGACCTCTGGAACTTATTTTAATTAGTATAGCCAGAATCGGGAAAAGCCATGTAAAAACTAACAACAAGAATGTAAATGAAAATAAAACATCAAAAGTTCTCTTAATAAATCGAGCATTTAAATCGTCGAGGGGTATTTCCTGTGGATTTATCAAATTTAGGTTTCCGATAGATTCCAAATTAAGATTAGATTTAATCCAACGTTGATTTTCTTGAATAAATCGTAATCTAATTCCCATTTCGTTGCATATTCTAAGAAATTCATCACTTCTTTTAGGATTTCCAATTAACGAAAGTGATACAAAAACCATCTGAATCTGATGTTTCTCAATAATCTCCTTCAGATTCTTCGGAGAACCTAATACTTCGGTCTGGTTAGTAACTTTTGAGCTTACAAAACCAATAAAGTTATACCCAAGTATGGGATTATTGTCCAACATTTGGCGTAAATATGTGCACCTTTCATTTAATCCAACTATAATTGCTCTATTTGTATGAAATCCTTTAATTCTTGTGGATTTTAAATAAATGTATAAAAAAATGTAAAATGAGAGTTTTAAAATATAATAAACCAATGTAAATTGAAGAAAAAATGTTCTTTTAAAATCAACTGGCTTAAGAAGAAAAATTAATAAAATTGCAATTAAAATAAAGATTGAAATCCTTACTGTAATCCGTTTTACACGATTATATATACCATCTCGCAAATACAAATTTCGCTTTGGGAATATTATAAGCGATAAGAACCAAGCTATATTGGGTATTAAAATATAATTTATTATTCCATCGAATTTCCAAATTATGTTGTTTGAATATAATGGAGCAACTAAAAAAATTGAAAAATTTAATATTAATATATCAATAATTAAATATACCAATAAAAGTAATGACGGACGTGTAATCATAATTGTAAATTTAGTTTGGGTTCAAAAATAGTGAAAAACTTTATATTACTTACTAAAAAAACCCTTTTTTAAAACTCAACTTCAATAGACATTATTTCAATTAAAATCATATATCGCTGTTATTCAGCATGACTTTTAAATTTAGACCACAATCAATTCGATGATTAAATTGTCAATAACAAAATTTTGGTATATAAAGCGATATTTGACAATAAGACATCTCATATATTAAACTATTGAAAAAAAAATATGTAGATTTTAAATTACAAGTACAGCAATTGTACAGTAATATGATTATTATCAATAATTTAAATAAATATTTATTTTATTGTAGGTTAACTTGTGAAACTTGTGCGACAAAGGTATTAATAATTATCTCTTTACAAATTGTTTTAATTGATTTAGAAACTTTGATTTTTGATAAAAACTATATTTCTGAAATCCTTTTTGATTTATAAAAAAAGGTAAGTTCCTAAGGGTTTAATTTTGTCATATCAATAGAGTTTATATGTATTAATATATTATATGTTTGTTTATCAACAATATTCACAATTTATTAGAGTTATACAAAGATAACTTTTAATTATCATTATATGCAATACGACAAAATAAAAACTCAACCAATTCAATTTCAAAGTATAACAAATCTAAGTGTTGATGACTTCAACTTTTTATTGCCATATATAAAAGCAGAATGGGACGAATACAACTGTTTTAATACACTGAAAGGCAAACTTCGTCAGCATTTAAGCTATACAATAGTAGATACAGTAGTACCAAAAATTGCCTATAAACTAATGTTTTTATTGATTTATCTAAAGACAAATCCATTACAAGAACATCATAAAGCAAGCTTCTGCATTACGCAACCTCAAGCTAACACCATGATACACCTGCTTTCTTTTTTGTTGAAAAAGACATTAAATCGATTAGGTGAATTACTTGAGCGTAATGAATATAGAATTAAGTATATCGTAGCATCTATTTCAGATGTTCTTCTTGATGGAGTTGAACAACAAATCCAACGACCTCAAGCAAGCGACTTACAGAAATCTTGTTATAGTGGAAAAAAAAACTCATAACATGAAGAATAACTTGTTAAGCACCCTCAAATTGCGAATACTTTGGCTTAGTGATACCGCTGAAGGTAGTGTTCATGATAGAAAAATATGTGATAATCAACCTTTGCATTTGCCTTTGGGTATAACTTTATGGCAAGTTACAGGTTTTCAAGGTCATCATCCTGAAAGAATAAAAGTAAAAATGCCTACAAATAAACCAAAAGGTAAAAATCTTTCTACTGAACAGCAAGTAACAAATCATTCAATTTCTTCCGTTCGTGTAGAAGTCGAAAACGCAATAGGAGGTGTAAAAATATGTCGTATTGTCAAAGATCGCTTTAGATGCCACAAGTTTGGTTTTGACGATTTGGTCATGGAACTAGCTTGCAGACTTCATAATTTAAGAATGACATTGAATAACAATGCTATAGCAATTTGATTTATATAAACTCTAATGAAGACCTGTGTCATCTTTCTCAAAGATTTCTTTTAGTCAGCCGAATTTGTCAGTACAATTACAATTTTGACCAAATGTCAGCATTGAAAGGAGAATTGTCAAAATAATTAAAAGTTTCTTTTTCATATTTTTTTTATGTTTTTTATGTTGTCTTTTATTTACCCATCCCCTAACTAGCACAGGTTTGCAACCCATGTTATAAAATAATTTCTTATCTTTTTCTGTAATGGAACGAATTACAAATTTGCGTTTACAAGTCCAATATTTACATTATGCACTATCTTAGTACAGAGTGAACCAAAATTTACCAAGCCCCAATTTCATCCATAAATAACAAATTTCCATTTTCTCTATCTGCTAAACATTCGGTACTACTTTTTAACTGCAATTTTATATAACGAACTGTTACCGGTTTAAAAATAAGTTCTGGTCGTAAAATTTTCCAGTTTGGCGAAGTTAGTGGCGGTATTTGTTTTTCGGCAAGGAGTTGATAATTAATTCCATCCACGGAGCCAAACAATTTGACTACAGGAGAAATAATGGCACACTTAGCAGGTACGTTCAACATTCCAACCGAAAATCGATTGATTTCTTTAGCGGTTTGCATATCTACCACTATCTCACCATTCATACTTTTTGCAATTCCCATCCATTGATTGGTTGATTTTGTGTTTCCTGTAATTCCATCGGTAAGTGCATTTACATTTCCGCCATCATACCAACTGTTATTCACATTTTTAGTAAAAGACATTCCGGTCAGTTTACTTATCATAAAAGGTTTTGAAAGTTGTTTACATATAGGAGCACCATTTATAAAAGTAAGTGCCGTTACAGTCAACGAATGATCGATAATAATGGGCTCTTTGTACAAGGCATCTTTTAAAGTCGGAACTTTTCCATTGGTATTGTAGTGAATTTGGACATTTGGATAATCACTCACAAGGCTAATCAGTAACTGTTTATTTGCAGTAATACTCGAATGGAACTGCACATCGAAGAAAGCTTTTGATGCATTGATATTGAGTTGATCATACCGTTTGAATTGAGTCAACATTCGATTTCGAAACAAATCCCAATTTCTGCCATGTTTCGTTCCCCATAACACTTCTGACATGGCTGCTACACGTGGAAATGCCATATATTCAACTCTTTGCGGAGTTTCAATATATTCAGCCCAAACATTGGCCTGAGCTCCCAACACATGTTTGGCTTGTTCTTCGTTCAATTCGTTGGGAACCGGCTCGAACTGATAAACTTTACTTAATGGAGTAAAACCACCAATAGTCATTGGTTCTGAAACAGGATCAGCCTGATAATGATCAAAATAACAATGAGTTCCGGGAGTCATAATCACATCATGACCGCTTTTGGCAGCAGCAATTCCACCATTAATTCCCCGCCATGTCATTACTGTGGCATTGGTTGCCAAACCACCATCCAAAATTTCGTCCCAACCAATTATCATACGTCCTTTTGAATTCAGAAAATTTTCGATTTGTTCTACAAAATAACTTTGAAGTCCGTTTTCACCTTTTAAATTTTTACTTTTAATCAACGCCTGACAATCGGGGCAGGTTTTCCATCTATCTTTCGGACATTCATCACCGCCAATATGAATGTATTTGCTAGGAAAAATCTCCATTATTTCCGACAATACATTTTCCAGAAAAGTAAAAGTGCCTTCACGTGGGCAATACACTTCCGGAAAAATTCCCAACTGCGTCACAACCTTAAAAGTTGAATCCTTTCGGCACGAAAGGTACGGATAGGCAGCTATGGCAGCCTGTGCATGACCCGGCATTTCAATTTCGGGAATCACCGTGATGTAACGTTCTTTGGCATAAGCCACTATTTCTTTAGCTTCCTGCTGTGTGTAAAATCCACCGTAAGGTTTTCCATCAAATTTTCGTGGAAAATTTGCATCGTTATTGCCTATTAAAGTTTCATCGCGTTTTGAACCAATTTCGATGAGACGTGGATATTTTTTTATTTCAATTCGCCATCCCTGATCATCGGTCAGATGCCAATGAAATTTGTTTAATTTGTGAATGGCTATTGCATCAATGTATTTTTTAATAAATGCAATTGGAAAAAAGTGGCGGCAAACATCCAAATGCAATCCACGATAGCTGAAACGAGGGTTATCGGTAATGGAAACGCAGGGTACAATCCATTTTTGGTGAGCAGATAACTTCTTTCCGTAAATTTCGGGTGGAAGTAATTGGTAAAGCGTCTGCAAAGCATAGAAAAAACCATTACCTGCCAGAGCCTGAATGTGAATTGTTTTTGGTGATACCTGCATGCGATAGGTTTCGACATTTTCGGAAGTAGAAGTTTTCCTTAAAATAATTGCATTCGTGCTATCGGCTCCGGATATGTCTCTTACAGATAGTTTAATGCCCGATACCAAAGCCATTTGAGTTGAAAACTGACGCGCCAATTTTAATACTTCCGGCTGTTGAAATGAACAAAATACAACTGTTTTAGAATTGATTGTAAAAGTTCCTTGTTGAGGTATTAACAACTGTGGATATGGAATAATATTAAATTCATTCGCAGCAAAGGCACTTAATGAACAACTTACAACCATAAAATAAATTAAAAGGAAACCTGAACGAAATAAAGCATTAAATTTTTTCATAAAACAGTCTTTTTTAAATTTTAATAGCACAAATATAAGGTATTTTACATTTAGAAGATGTAATAAAATCTACAAATCATTGAAAAAAATGAATTAATCAATTATTCAACTCCGATTGTTCTAAAATTGCTATTTTATAACTAGTTATATATCAGCGCAATATTTTTTATTACCATATTTTACTAAAAAAAAAGCTAAGAATGTCTTTCAAAAAAAAATAAATTCTTACTTTAGTGCTCTGAATTCAAATAGAAAACGAAATGTTAATAATTGGAATTGCGGGTGGAACAGGTTCGGGAAAATCGACAGTAGTTCGAAAAATATTAGAGAGTTTACCCAAAGGCGAAGTGGTTATTCTTCCACAAGATTCGTATTACCGCGACAGTAGTCATTTACCTCTTGATGAAAGGTTAGAAATCAATTTCGATCATCCAGATTCGATTGAATTTGAACTTTTAGTGAAACATTTGAAAGAACTGAAAAAGGGAAAAACAATCGATCAACCAATATATTCGTATCTCACATGCACCCGTGCCGGTGAAACCATTCCCATTCAACCTTGTCATGTAATTATTATAGAGGGAATTTTAGTGCTTTCAAACCCCGATTTACGAAAAATGATGGACTTGAAAGTATTTGTTGATGCCGATGCCGATGACCGACTTATCAGAGTGATAAATCGGGATATTGTGGAGCGCGGGCGATCGGTAAACAAAGTGATGGAGCGGTATGAAAATACGGTAAAACCAATGCACATCCAATTTATTGAACCATCAAAACGTTTTGCCGATCTGATCATTCCACAAGGCGGAAATAACCATATTGCCATTGATATTCTGACCAAATATATTGAAAATAACCTGAAAATATCGCCCGAAGCTCAATAGCAGCTCAGGAATACAGTAAACGAAACCTTAAATTGAACAACAATGTTGAAGAGTGACTTGCTAAAAATCATGTTTCTGGACATCGAAACAGTTCCTCAAACATCCGATTTCTCTGAACTGGCTAATGAGTTGGTGCACATCTGGGAGGATAAATTCAGGCTCATTAATAAGCGAATGCCTGAGAAATATGATGAAGAAACCACTGCAGCCGAAGCTTTTAACAATAGTGCAGGAATTTATTCCGAATTTGGTAAAATAGTCTGTATTTCGGTGGGATTTATACATTTTAAAGGTATCGAGATGCATTTTCGCACAAAGTCATTTGCCGGAAGCAACGAAAGACAAATTCTGATTGAATTTACACATTTTATTGCCAAATTTATTACTAGCAAGGAACACACACTTTGCGGTCACAACATTAAAGAGTTTGATATACCATATATTTGCAGACGTTTGTTAATCAATGGTTTGTCGTTGCCACCAATTTTTCAGATTGCCGGAAAAAAACCATGGGAAATTACATTTATTGATACCCTTGAATTGTGGAAATTTGGTGATTATAAAAATTACACATCGCTAAAACTATTGACAGCCGTTTTCGGCATCCCCACTCCAAAAGATGATATTGATGGAAGTCAGGTAGCACATGTCTATTACAAAGAAAAAAACTTACCTCGTATTGCCACCTATTGCCAAAAAGATGTATTAGCAACAGCGCAAGTATTCTTACGAATGAATGGAATGGAAGTGATAAAGGAAGAAAATATTGAGCATGTGAATCTAATTTAAGAATCAATTTACAAAATTGGTTTCTTTTTTTTTATTACTCATTACCGACTTCCAACTTATTATCATGCGAAACAACAACCAAATAATTTTCCTATTCATCTCATTTTTTTTTCTAGCTTCCTGTGGGCAAAAGAAAAAGGAGACCACGTTAGCAGTTTCAACTGATTTAAATGAAATAATTTCTTATGATACTTTGAGAGTTGCTACCATGTACGGCTCTACTTCCTATTTTCTTTTTCGGGACGAAAAAATGGGATATGATTTTGAAATGGTAACAAATCTGGCAAAAAAGTTGAATGTAAATTTAAAAATCATCATTGGCAAAAATGAGGGTGAGTTGATTCAATTATTAAAAGAAAGAAAAGTTGATATTGTCAGTTATAACTTTATTGAAACAAAAGAATTAAAACGTATCTTTTATTTTGTACTTCCCCAGTCCGATTCATATCAGGTATTGGTTCAAAATATTGGTGCAAATTCAATTTCGGTAGCAACAGAACTAGCCGGTAAATATGTTTACGTAAAAGCTAACAGCATTTTTTCCCAACGATTGCATGCCCTGAATGAAGAAATTGGTGGAAAAATAAAAATTGTAATTGCCAACAATTCATTCACTAACGAAGATTTGATAGACTTGGTAGGAGAAAAAAAAATAAAATATACAGTTGCTTATCACAATGTAGCTTTACTCCACAAATCGTATTACAAAAACCTCGATTGCCGTATGCCTGTAGGATTCAATCAACACAATGGTTGGATGATTCGTAAAGGAAGTTCAGAATTGAAAAAAGCTATCGAAAAATGGGAAATGGAATCCGAAACAGAAGAATTACAATCGAAACTTTTTGGAAAATACTGGGAAAAAAGTCCCTATTTTGCACAACGAAAAGTGAAAATTCCAAAAGGTGCAATTTCACCTTTTGATCATTTATTTAAGAAATATGCTCCCATTATCGATTGGGATTGGCATCTGTTGGCTGCTGTGGCATTTCACGAATCTCGTTTCGATGCTTCCGAAGTTTCGTGGGCAGGTGCAGCCGGATTGATGCAATTGATGCCTCAAACTGCTTCTAATTTTGGATTGAATAAACTATCGGTTTTTGATCCAGAAAAAAATATTGAAGCCGGCGTTCAGTATATCAAATTTTTGAACCTGTTTTTCAAACGTGTTGAAAACAAAGACGAACGTATCAAATTTATTTTAGCTGCATATAATTGTGGTCCGGCACACATATTTGATGCAATGGCATTGGCAAAAAAATACGGGAAAAATCCGCAAGTTTGGTTTGGAAACGTTGAGTACTTTTTACTTAAATTGAGCGAACCCGAATTTTATCAGGATAATGTTGTTAAATATGGTTATTTCCGCGGAAAACTGACAGTTCGATATGTGCAAAGTACACTGGAAACCTACGAAAAATATTCTCAAAGAAAATAGAACCTGTAACACTTTATTTAATTCTTAAAAAAAAAGTAATAACCTGAGTTCGGGATAAGAAAGTGTGTCAAAAAGTTGTATCATAGGAG
>JACDZH010000483.1 GCA_013426815.1 Paludibacter sp. | reverse complement strand
GGCGGTGAGTGGGAGCAGGTTTTGCCATCTGCTGGAATTAAAGGGATGGGAGTTGTCATAAACACTGACGCAGACGAATGGAACAAGAAAGATCGTGATGAAGACGACTTTCCGGAATGAGTGGAAACGGTACGAAACAGGATGCGCCGTGCTTGGCGCCTCTTTTATGTAAAACTTCCGGGTTGACCGGAACACAGGGTGGAAACAATGGAATGTGCGGTGGGTGGAGGAAAGAAGATCGGAGTCAGCAGAGGGCTTGCACTGGCGCTGTTGATGCTCTGCGCCATGGCCTTTTCATTCGGTAAGAAAACCTCAGCGGTGGAAGGGAAGCTGGTGGACTGGAATAACAAGCCGGTGGCCGGGGTCAAGATCACGGCGGCCCAGGTGCAGCCGATCAAGGGCTATGAGCAGTTTGAGGCGGTGACCGGCGCGGATGGTTCCTTTACCTTGAAAGGCCTGTTCCCCTCATCCGCCTATGTGCTTAAACCCTGGTCCGACAAATGGACCACCAAGGCGGAAGCCAAGGTGGACAGCGCCCCTCAGGGGGAGACGGCGGTTCTGCCCAAGCCCATGAAAATTGAGATGGCCTTTGCCAAAAAAGGCGGCAGCAATGTCCTCGACCTGGCCACCGGGGCCTTGCGTTTTGAGGTCTCGGCGGATGGGATGATCACCGATGGTCAGACTAGGCTGGAATGGGTGGTGGGGCCGGATAAAGATACCAATTATGCCCAGGCCATGCAGTGGGTGGCTTCTTGCCAGGTGGCGGGCGGCGGCTGGCGCATGCCGACCAGAGTGGAGTTAAAGACCTTGTATAAGCAGGGTGTTGGAGAACGGAATATGGATCCGGCCTTTAAGACGACTGGTTGGTGGGTTTGGGCCGAACCTCGCGATTCGTCGTCGGCGTGGAACTTCAGCTTCATCCTCGGCTACGAGTACTGTTACTTCCGGGATAACTCCAGCAACGGGCGGGTGTTTGGAGTGCGGTCGCGTCCGTGATGATGATGTCGGTGCCAGTACAATTTGCTTCCCATGGGAGTTGCATTGTACTGGCACCGGATTAAGTTGGTGTGCTTATTCCTTTTTCTTGTCGGCCA
>JACDZH010000129.1 GCA_013426815.1 Paludibacter sp. | reverse complement strand
CTTGCCGTGGCAAATAACGATTGATCCTTTTCTAGGGGTGCTGAGTAGTTACAATATTTCCGATAAAGGTGATATAATAACAACAGGTTTTTATATGCCCAAATCAATAATAACACCAAACTTTGCAAGAACTAATAATGGAAAAAATATTTTTAGTTTACAAACTTTGACTGATGTAATAATTATAGAAATCCCTGTAAAAGAGTTGGATATTTTAAGAAATAACAATAAAGAATTTCACGAGTTTGGACAGAAGATTTTAGAAACAGAACTTACTCAAACATTTTTCAACGAAGTAGTATTTCGGTCTTACAATGCGAAGGAACGACTTCTTTTTTTAAGAAAACAGTTTCCAAATCTTGAAAACTTAGTTCCTCATAATATCATTGCTTCTTATTTGGGTATTACTAATGTATCATTTAGTCGTTTAAGAAATGAACTTAGTAAAAAAAATGATTTTATCAAATGATAACAGTAAATCCTGTTTTTGATTATAATTTTGCCTCATTATTTAAAAATATAAATTAAACAAAATGAAGCAATTACTTTTTCTGCTTTTAGCGTTCAATAGTTTGAATGTAATGGCACAAATTAATGAACTTAAAGGGAATGTTAGGTAATGACAATGCTTATAAACGACTTTTTGCACAAGTAATGAAAAATTACAATGATGATTTCGAGAAAACTGAGCAATTTGGAATTGACTTTGACAATCTGAAAGCAGCCCCCATAAATAGAACTAGACCAGCAATTGCAAAATATCCAATCTTAAACAAACAAGAAAATCCAACATTCAAAATTACTGTTGTTTATGGCGACCAAGACATTTACAAATCAAGTAAGGACTTTGTTTTAAATCGTTATCCAATAGCAAAAGTATGGACTATAAAAAGAAGTGGACACATTCCATGGTTACACAACCCAACAGAATATAACACGATATTAAAAAAACATTATTTAAAAATATCCAGCCATTAACAAACGCCACGTTCATTGGCTGGTTGACGTGCAATTAGTAGGTTTTGCTCTTGCTTGCCCCAGACAAGGTCGCATTCACCTTGTCGTTTCACGACAGCTAATGCTCCAGCAAATGAAACATATCGTGCAACGGTGCCGCCAAATGCTATTGCCTCGATCGTTAATTTTATTATTGAAATTATATTGTAATTCATTGTAAATCAGAAAATCAACAAATTATAAACATTTTCAAAAGCAACAGATTATGAAAAAACTAATGACTATCTTCGTTTATTTATCTTGAGTTTTCAGCTACATGCACAGGATTCAATACCTGTAAAAACAAACAATGAACCTATCGTTTATACATTTGTGTATAACAAAGTACCTGATGGATATAACGTTCCATTAATTGGTTTTATAAATACTGCCAGTGGCAATCAAAGATGTTTACAGGTAGGATTTACGAATAGTAATGGTGGAAATTTTAATGGATTGGAAGTCGGTTTTGCCAATACGGTTGGCGATAACAATTCCGGAGTTCAGGTAGGATTTTTCAATACAATTGGTCAATCATCCAATGGAATTAATGTCGGATTTTTCAATACTATCAGAAAAAGTGGAAAAGGTTTTCAATATGGTTTTTTTAACACCCTGGGCGAATCATTTTTAGGTATTCAATGTGGTTTTTTCAATACACTGGGCAATTCCGGAAAAGGTCTTCAATACGGTTTTTTTAACACTATTGGCAATTCGGTTCAAGGTATACAATGTGGTTTCATTAATACTTTAGTAAATAAAATGGAGGGTGTTCAGGTTGGATTTATAAATTCGGTTGGAAAAAAGACAGAAGGCGTACAGGTTGGTTTTCTAAACACAACTCCAATATTATCAGGAGTGCAGGTCGGTATTTTAAATAGAATTGATACTATTGAAAACGGTATTCCAATTGGTTTTCTTTCGTTCGTAAAAAAAGGGGGTTATCAGGTTATTGAACTTGGCACTTCCGAAATGTTTCCAGTAAATATTAGTTATAAAACAGGAATAAAGCAATTTTATACTTCATTGGTGGTTTCGTATAGTCCAAATTCAGACAATCATTTTGCAGTCGGAATGGGACTTGGAAGTTTAATCCCAATCAATGAAAAACTATTTTTTAATCCTGAATTTGTATCGCAAACAACATCGACTAAATTGGATAGGATTTACAGCCTACATTTAAATCTTAACTACAAACTTACGAAACTATGTAGTCTTTTGGTCGGTCCTTCGCTGGCTTGGAACCATCTGAATAATGGAACCAACTTACATACTCCTTATTTCTGGTTGTATAAAAAAGAAATCAATGCTAGTAATAATTTGTTGATAGGACTTAATGCAGCCGTGAATTTTCAGGTCGGGAAATAACTTCCTGACTTTAGATTGGATAGAAAAAACTCAGGTGATTTGTTTATTTGAAAATGTGATAATTTGAAAATGCAATTTAGTACTGATTTAACGGAAATTGAATGCATCATAAATAAGCAAACAAAACACTAGTCCTGTAAACCAATATAGGTTTCACAGGACTAGTGTTTTGTATTTTTGAAATTGAAATGAATCAATAATTCATTATCTGTATCAATTTTCCAGGGCAATTATTGGTTTTACAATTTTTGCCCTCATATATTTGGTTTCCTGATCCAGTTCCATCATAATGGTATCACCGGCTTCGAGTTCGCCACCTAATACCACATCTGCCAATTCGTCTTCAAGGTATTTTTGAATGGCACGTTTAAGCGGACGTGCACCAAATTGAACATCGTAGCCTTTTTCAGCAATAAATTCTTTGACTTCAGGTGTAAGTTCCAGTTTGTAACCCATAGAAATTACTCGTCCAAAAATCCCTTTTAATTCTAATTCAATAATCTGCGATAAAGATTCTTTACTCAATTGGACGAACATTATAATATCGTCAACACGATTCAGAAACTCAGGTGCAAAGGTTCTATTCAATGCTTTTTGAATTACACCACGTGTAAATTCCGAGTCCGATTCGGGAGTTGAAGAAGTAGTAAATCCAACACCTTTACCAAAATCTTTCAACTGACGTGTTCCAACGTTGGAAGTCATGATGATAATGGTATTTTTGAAATCAATACGTCGTCCCAAACTGTCTGTTAAGCGACCTTCGTCCATCACTTGCAATAAAATATTAAACACATCGGGATGTGCTTTTTCAATTTCGTCGAGCAGAATGATTGAATATGGTTTTCGGCGTACTTTTTCTGTCAATTGTCCGCCTTCTTCGTAGCCCACATATCCCGGAGGAGCTCCAATAAGGCGCGAAACACTGAATTTTTCCATATATTCACTCATATCCACACGAATCAAAGAATCGGCACAATCAAACATAAATTCAGCCAAAATCTTAGCTAAATGCGTTTTTCCAACACCGGTTGGACCCAAAAAGATAAACGAACCAATCGGTTTGCTTGGGTCTTTCAATCCAATTCGATTACGTTGTATGGCTTTTACAATTTTGTCGACTGCTTCATCCTGCCCTATCACTTTGCTTTGCAAAACTTCTTTCATTAGGCGAAGTTTCAATCCTTCTGCTTGCGCAATTCGTTGCACAGGAATGCCCGACATCATAGCAACTACTTCGGCAACTTGTTCTTCGTCAACCGTTTCGGGATGTAGTTGAGCTTCTTCTTCCCAACGTTTAACCGCATCCTCCAACTGATATTGTGCTTGCTTTTCCTGATCTCTAATTGGACCTGCCAATTCATATTTTTGATCGGAAAGTACTTTCATTTTGTCTTTCCGTAATTCTTCAATGCGTTTTTCCAACTCTTCAATCTCTACAGGAACTGAAATTGTACCAATATGAACGCGTGAACCGGCTTCGTCTAATGCATCAATTGCTTTATCGGGAAAACATCGATCGGTAATATAGCGGTCGGTAAGTCTCACACAAGCTTTGATGGCATCGGGTGTGTAACGTACATTGTGGTGATATTCGTATCGATCCTGAATGTTTTCCAAAATCTGTAATGTTTCTTCTGCAGTTGTAGGATCGACCATTATTTTTTGAAAACGGCGTTCTAATGCTCCATCTTTTTCAATACTTTTTCGGTATTCGTCCAAAGTAGTAGCACCCACACATTGAATTTCGCCACGAGCTAAAGCCGGTTTCAGCATATTGGCAGCATCCAGCGAACCGGCTGCTCCACCCGCCCCGACAATTGTATGAATTTCGTCGATAAATAAAATAATATTCGGATTTTTCGACAATTCGTTCAAAATGGCTTTGATTCGTTCTTCGAATTGTCCACGGTATTTTGTTCCTGCCACAATTGATGCCATATCCAATGACACTACCCGTTTATCGAACAATACACGCGACACACGACGCTGAATAATTCGTAGTGCCAAACCTTCAACAATTGCCGATTTCCCGACTCCAGGATCGCCAATCAGCACTGGATTGTTTTTTTTACGACGACTTAAAATCTGTGCTAATCGTTCAATTTCGCGGTTACGACCTACAATTGGATCTAAGCGATTTTCCTGAGCAGCTTTTGTAATATCTGTGCCAAAAGTATCCAATGCAGGTGTATCACTCTGCTTCGAACCAGGAGGAGTTACTTGCGCTTTCTTTTTATGTCTTGGATCTTCATCTTCGTCATCATCGTCCTGAAAACTTGAGCCCATGCTTACATCATTTGGTTCCTCAATATATGCTTTAACCTGATCGTAAGTTAGATGTTCTGCCATTAAAACATCACTGGCCAAATTATTCTTTTCTTTAAGAATTGCCAGCAATAAATGTTCGGTATCAGCCATTTCGGCTGACATAGAACGAGTTTCAAGTTCCATAATTTTTTTTATCTTTTCCGTGCTTTTTAAATTCGGAATTTCCTCACCGCTGGGTTCAGAGTCGGTACGAATCTGACTTTCAATGGTTTGCTTTATTTTTGCTAAATTCACGTGCGATCCGTTTAATATATCGATGGCTTTACTGCTTTCAGTCCGTAAAATGCCAAGCAATAAATGCTCAGGACCAACATAATTGTTGCCCAATCGCTCGGCTTCTTGTGAACTGTATAATAGTACATTATGTAATTGTTCTGAATAATTGACTGTCATATTTAAAAAGTTTGAAAGATTTGAAAAGTTTGAAAGGTTTTGCGCTTTATGTTTCGCGTTTCGCGTTTTATGTTTCGCGTTTTATGTTTCGCGTTTTATGTTTCGCGTTTCATGTTTCGCGTTTCGCGCTTCGGGTTTTGGGTTTACAAAAATAGTAAATTAAATAGCAATTAATGATTAAAAAAAAATAATTTATCTGCCAGTGTTCATTTATTTTCAAAAATAATACCTGGGAAACAATTAAATTTTTATCGGTAATTTTGTCAGTGTAGCACAACTGATGATTTTTTTCATTAGTTTTGCGAGCTGAAATCTCAATTCCTTTTTTAATCAATAATTCATCATTGAGAGATTGCAATAAATTCAAAAACAAATAAATAAAACAAATAGTTTATGACAGAACTGAAATCTTCGCTTCGCGAATCAAAATCAGCACGTTGGGTGGTGTTAGTATTAGTATCATTTACCATGATGTGTATGTATTATTTAACCGATGCAATGGCACCATTACAGCAAAATTTGCAAAGCACATTAAATTGGTCTGCAACTGATTATGGTTTTTTTACAAGTGGTTATGGTTGGTTGAATGTATTCTTATTGATGCTGATTTTTAGTGGAATGATTCTCGATAAATTAGGAACTCGTTTCACTGGAATTTTAGCAATATTCATCATGTTAATTGGAGCTGGAATAAAATATTGGGCAATTTCAGGGCATGTTAATGGCAATTTTGAATTATCCATCAGCACTTGGCAACTTCTTGGTGAAACACCAAAATCGGCTGTAATTGCAGGATTGGGTTTTGGAATATTTGGCGTTGGCTGCGAAATGTTTGGTATTTCTGCTAATAAAGCGGTAGTGCGTTGGTTCAAAGGAAAAGAAATGGCATTAGCCATTGGGCTTAATACTTCTACAGGAAGAATTGGAACTGCTTTGGCCATGTTCACACCACTACCATTGTACAACTTATCAAAGGATGTAAGTGCGCCAATTCTTTTGTCAATTTTACTTTTATGCATTGGTTTACTCGTATTTATATTCTTTACTGTTTTGGACAAACGATTGGATAGAGAAGAGTCTGATGCTGGAATTTTAAGTGATGAGGAGTTTAAATTTTCAGATGTGGCAGAGATTGCAAGGAATCGTGCATTTTGGTATATAGCAATGCTTTGTGTGCTGTTTTATTCTGCAGTATTTCCTTTTATCAAGTTTGCAACAAATCTGATAGTTCAAAAATTTACTGTTCCTGATACTTTTGCAGGTTATATACCAGCTTTATTGCCATTTAGTGCATTGTTGTTAACACCATTATTTGGTGGTATTTCTGATAAAAAAGGAAAAGGTGCTACCATAATGATAATTGGTTCTATTTTACTGGTATGTGTGCATTTATTATTTGCAATTCCGTCGCTCAATAGTTTCCCCATCGCCATAGGTTTAGTAGTAATTTTAGGTATTGCTTTTTCGCTAGTACCATCGGCTATGTGGCCCGCAGTTGCAAAAATTATTCCTCACAACAAAC
The DNA here is from genome assembly GCA_013426815.1 of Paludibacter sp. Classification (GTDB taxonomy): domain Bacteria; phylum Bacteroidota; class Bacteroidia; order Bacteroidales; family Paludibacteraceae; genus Paludibacter. Next base: position 2,654 of record JACDZH010000129.1, on the reverse strand, counting down.
TAGGAACTGCTTATGCTATGACATTTTGGGTACAGAATTGGGGATTGATGGGTGTTCCGTTATTAATCGGTTACGTGCTCGATAAATATTGTATTACCGGAACTATTTCCAAAATTGTGGATGGTAAAGAACAAATAATTACACAATATAATTACACAATTCCAATGTTGATTTTTGCCTGCTTCGGGGTTATTGCCATACTTTTTGCATTTCTATTAAAAGCTGAAGATAAACAAATGGGATATGGTTTAGAAAAGCCAAATGTAAGAGATTAGATAAATTTTATTAAGTTATAAAAAGAGACTTTGCTTGCAAGGTCTCTTTTTTGTTTTGAAAAAAATTAGATAAAACATTTTAAAGTCCAAAAAAAAGAAGTATTTTTATGGTTCAATACAGAATAAAATAATCAAACAACAAACAGTATGGAAAAGAGTTGATTTCTAATGGAAGTGGTAGCCAAAGCGCAAACATGGCTGGCAGGAAATTATGATGCAGAAACGAAAAGCGACATTCGCCGCATGATAGATGCCGAAGATAAAACGGAGTTAATTGAGTCATTTTACCGCGATTTGGAATTTGGAACAGGTGGATTACGGGGCATTATGGGGTGCCGGAACTAACCGAATGAATATCTATACAGTAGGTGCAGCCACACAAGATTTGAGCAATTATCTGAAAGCTCAATCTCCAAAGGTGAAACAAATAAGTGTTGTAATTGGTCACGATTGCCGAAAATGAAAAAGTAAAAATCAGACAAAATAGCAATTTCATAAATATTCAATCAATAATATGATTTAAAGTTTTTCGATTAAAAATAAATTGAGATGCAACAATATACTTAAATATTGCATCTTAAAATATAAACAGAAAAATAATTTATAAATTGAACAACCATGAAAAATAAAAATAGAAATAACACTCTACAACCTTTCTATAAGATTGTTTTTGTGTTTTTTGTTTTCATAACCATTTCAACAAACTCTTTGTTTTCACAATTTCTTCCTAATCCGGAAAATCCAAACATCCTTGTATGTGAAACAAATCCCATCACAGGTAAGATGGATATTTGTCATTGTGAGCCTGCAGCAGGAAAAGATGCATTGGGTGTAATTTATGTAGCTGGCGGGGCCATGGATAACGATTATTCGAGGTCTATTATGCTTGAATACATTAACAGTGCTTGTGCAGATGTCTCAATACCTAATGGAGGATTGCATAGAGTAGTCGATACTTCATTGGTAGCACTTAACATTCTTGCCGATTCATTGTATAGGAATCATAATGTTGGGTACCTTGAATTTGTTGGGGGAGAATTTGGAGAAAACTTTTTAGGACATTGGAATAACACAGATATAAGCTTTGTTGGAAAAAATGGTACAGATGACTTAGGATGTAAAGAAATTGCAGTATCATATATTCTTGGCTCTTATTATGATACCAAAGAACAACAAAAAGTTTTTCTTGAACAGTTGTTGCAACGTTTTATAATATATCATAAGAATGAATCGGGGGTACTTGATTCTTTTGCAAATGAAAAGCTACAAATAGGGTGGGACGATTCTCATACAATGTGCGGTATAGAATTGAATATCAATGCTTTGAATGAACCATCCATCGTGTTTTTACGGAACACCCAATTCGACGAAGTACGAAGAGAACTTACCCATCATCCAGCCTATGTTCAATTATCGGTTCATGCTAATACAGACATTATTGGTATGGGATTGACTGAACCTGAAGATGTAAATAATTATGGTGCTAATTGTGATTCTATTTATACTAAACGTTCAGGATTTACTAATTTCAGTTCACAAATCGGGACACCTTTTTTAATTTTAGATATGTTTGCATGTCAAGTTGTTCTAACTTATGGAGATCAAAATAGTTGTTGCTGGCCTCAAACTTTACTTGCGGCTGGAGAATGGGCACACTATTCTATATCTGGTGGAGGTAACAGAGTGATACGTTCGCAAGTCAATATATTTCACGAACCATTTCTGGGTAAAGCTATCCGTACAATGCCCAGTGGAAGTTTTACAACTTTTGGTGACATTACCGCCCATCTACCAAAAAGTTTTACTGATTTGAAAGATGTTAAAACATATGGGAATTTTGAGATCTATCCAGATCCGGCCAAAAACATATTGAATATTAACATAACTGACCTTAAAAAATTTTCAAAATTTGAACTGTTAGGAATCGCAGGTAATGTCATTTTTGAAAAACCATTGAATAATAATAGCAATCTGATTGATATTTCAGAATTAGTAAATGGAATTTTTTTAGTGAGACTAAGTGGGAATGACGGTAACACACTGACAAGAAAATTTATTAAACTATGAACTTTAATTTTTTATTAATTTGACTCTTTAAAATCAAATTTAATCAGTCTTTTTTTACTGATATACAAGCGAAATATTTATCCAACTAAAACTGATACCACAACCTTCAGAAGCTATGTGTTGATTCGCACAACGAAACAGACATTGATATAACAACCAAATTCTTATTATAAATGCTATTTCAAAGAAATTCAACAGATTATCAAAAAAAAGTAACAATCATTTTTTCATCCCTATTATTTTAACGATAAAAAAAAGGTAACTACTCAGCACCCCTAAGTTGATGATACAGAATATTTTATGAATTTGACG
>JACDZH010000128.1 GCA_013426815.1 Paludibacter sp. | reverse complement strand
TTTGAAGAAAATTTCTGGAAAAATTTTTAGGGTGGCGCATTGTCAAAGTCAGGAGTTGAATACCCGGTATTGGATTGGATTAGATGTTAATTAATAATTTCATTTTGAAATATTTTCAATCTTTTTTAGCTCTCACTTCCACATAAAATATGAATAAACTAAATTGTTCTTTTATATTACTAGCATGTTCAATTTTTTCAATTTTTTCGATGAAGAAGTTTGTTTCTAATGTTAAATTCCGAATCATAAAGAGGAGTCGTAATCCGTTTTTTTAATAAACTGAACAACAGGATTTTGTTTCCATTATATTGAGTAAAAGAAATACACCGGATTTTGAAAATAATTAAATTGTTCTTGTCAAATCGAAATTTTGCGGTAATATTAGTCAACATAATAAATTCAAATTAGTTTATAAAGTTGTTTGCACCTTATGATATAAATCTAGAAATATGATAGTTAGAACAAAAACAAAAAAAGTACAAATTTTAGACAAACCGGAAGATATTGTTATTTCAAAAATTAAAGAATTAATTAATTCAGGCGTTTTAAAACCTGGTGATAAACTTCCTGCCGAACGAAAAATGGCTGTGGAATTTGGTTTTGGAAGAACGCAAATTCGTGAAGCATTACATAAACTCGAATTTTATGGAATCGTAAAAACATTGCCACAAAGCGGCTCTGTTATCAATGGTTTAGATTTCAAAACATTGGATGGTTTAATTTCGGATGTTTTAAATCTACAATCATACGATTTTTTCTCGTTAGTAGAAACTCGGATTTTGTTGGAAGTGAATGCCATTCAACTTTGCGCTGAAAGAAGAACAGAACAAGACATTAAAATGCTTGAAAAGGTACATAAAAATTATGTAAAATACTTTGATACTTTCGATGGTGTAAGTCATGATATTGCTTTTCACCGCGCCATTGCTGAGGTGAGTCACAACCCTGTTTTCAAATCAATTTTGATGGTTGTGATTCCCGACATTTTGGAAATTTATCAAAGAGACAGAATTTGCTTACCAGATTCAAAGATTATGAACGAACATGAAAACATGATAGAATGCATAAAGAAAGGTGATGCAAAAGGTGGAGCTGAACTAATGACACAACATTTACAGGGTGTATTGGATTTTGCTAAATTAAAACTTGAGGAAAAGCAATTACCAAAAAGTGACTTATTATTGTATTAACTTATGTTCGAAATATGAAATTTAGTTCAACACAAGGTCATGACAATTTCATTATCAAGTTATTTTATTCTTATTGCTACTTTTTAGAATCAAATCAACCTGAATTAATGTTGAAAGGATATTTAATTACAAAAAATTATGGATTCATTATGTTTGATTATCTATATGAATCCAAAATTAACCGAACCCAATCATAATTTTGTTTTCAGAATAATTTTTATTTAAATTCAGGAGAGGCATTTCTTATAAAAGTAAATTTTTTTGTTAACTTTTTTTTATGTTTTTTTGACCATCATTTTCAAATCACATTAAAAAAACCTATTTTTGTAATCTGTTTAATGGCAATATTTTCGGAAAACGAACTAACTTAAATTCTTTTATTCTTTAACTTATGGCAAATTTAGATAATATCAACTTTAAAAAGAAAGTTCTTTTTATCGACAGAGATGGTACTATTATTGTTGAACCACCTGTTACTTTTCAGGTTGATAGTATTGATCAGATTGAATTTTTACCATCTGTACTACGAAACTTACATTTTATACGCCAAAAACTTGATTTCGAATGGGCAATGGTCTCCAATCAGGATGGATTGGGATCAACAGTTTATCCACAGGAAAACTTCGATCGGGTTCAGAAAAAATTACTACAAATTCTACACAACGAAGATATCTATTTCGATCAGATTTTTATTGATACATCTTTCCCCGAAGATAAATTACCAACACGTAAACCAGGCGTTGCCTTGCTTACCGAATATTTTTCGGATGCATACGATTTAGCAGGTTCATTTGTAATTGGCGATAGGATTACTGACGTGGAATTAGCCAAAAACCTGGGTTGTAAAGCCATTTTTATAAGCGACGATACAAAAATTTTGAAAGAAAAAGAGTTGACGGAGTATTGCGCACTACAAACCACCAACTGGAATGCGATTACCGAATTCCTGTTTGCCGGGGAGCGTACAGCAACCATAAAACGAAAGACCAAAGAAACAGATATATTTATTCAAATTAACCTTGACGGTTCTGGGAAATGTGAAATTAACTCCGGATTGAAATTTTTTGATCACATGTTGGAACAAATAGGTAAACACTCGGGTTGTGATTTGACAATTCAGGTTCAGGGAGATTTGCAAGTTGATGAACATCACACCATCGAAGACACCGCCATTGCCCTTGGCGAGGCTTTAGGGAAAGCATTAGGCAATAAACGCGGAGTTGAACGTTATGGTTTTTGCCTGCCCATGGATGATTGTTTATGTGCAGTGGCTTTGGATTTTGGTGGACGGGCATGGCTTGTATTTGATGCCGAATTTAAACGCGAATACATTGGTGATTTACCAACTGAAATGATTTTGCATTTTTTCAAATCTCTGAGTGATGCTGCCAAAATGAATTTAAACATAAAAGCAGACGGTGATAACGAACATCACAAAATTGAAGGAATTTTCAAAGCACTCGCAAAAGCAATAAAAATGGCGGTAAAACGTGATATTTATCAATACGAATTGCCTAGTACAAAAGGCATTATTTAATTTGCAATTTACTGATTTACAATTGATATGAGATTTTCTTTTCGCAATATTCTTCATTTTTCCACCATATTATTAAGCCAGAGTTTATTTGGACAACCTGCTGACACTGATCCACCACGCTTGGTGATAGGTATTATGGTGGATGGTTTGCAACGAAAACACATTGATTTGTTGTGGAATTACTTCGATACCAACGGAATTAAAAAAATTATTAGTATGGGTGCAAATTGTGAAAATGTACATTATAATATCATTTCGGCGGGAAGTGCTTCGGATATTGCCAATGTAATGACAGGTTCAACGCCTTATTACAACGGTATTGCCGGCAATAATTTTTACAACCGAAAAACGGAAGAAATTCAATCCGTTATTCAGGACGAAAACCAAATTGGTATTGGTACAAAACAAACTGTTTCGGCCCATAATCTGCTTTCCAGCACCATAGTAGATGAACTTTTACTGGCTTATCCCAACAAATCGAAAAGCTACGCTGTAGCTATCAATGCTGAAGAGGCAATTATGATGGGCGGACATACTGCCAAAAGTGTGACATGGATTGATGATGAACAATTGAAATGGATTACTACAGGATATTACAGCGATGGACTTTCGCATTGGGCAGATAACATGAATGTAAATGCAGATTTTAAAAACTATGCTTCTAGAACCTGGACTCCTATGTATGCTATTAACACTTATTTCTCATCGCCAAAAAGGGAGGATAAACGATTTGGTTTTTTTTATGAACCAAATAGTAAAAAACAAAGAAATCCAACAGTTACTATTCTTAAAAATACACCTTCAGCAAATTCGTTGGTTGCCGATTTGGGAATGAAAATAATTACAGAAGAACAATTGGGAACAGATAAATATCCCGATATGATGATGTTGCAATTTACAGTGCGAACACCAAACGAAATGACATTTTCTTTGCAATCGGCTGAAAAAGAGGATATTTACCTGAGACTCGACAAAGACATTCAAAACTTGCTTCAGAAAATAGATTTAAAAATAGGATTGGATAAAACTTTGGTATTTTTATTTGGAAACCAAACGGCAGTGCATTCTCCTACCGAATTAGGCGAAAACAAAATTCCTGCTGGTTACTTCAACGCCGACCGTTGCATTGCTTTGCTCAATATCTATTTGATGGCAATTTATGGACAAGACCGTTGGATTGAAGGTTATTACGCTAAAAATATTTTTCTGAACAAGAAAAAAATTGAAGAACGAAAAATTAATTTCAGTGAAATGCAACAAACCATTGCCAAATTTATGTTAGAGTTTGAAGGAATACAGGCTGCATTCACATCCAATCAAGTGCTGAATATGGGTGTAAATGATAACAGTATAATGGATCGTATTCGAAATTCGACAAACAAAAATAGCACCGGCGATATTATTATTACATTGCTGCCTGGTTGGATTGAAGTGGATAATAAAAATAACACCATTGGCGAATCGAATACAATTGTTTCGTATACGCCATTGTATTTTTTTGGATGGCAGATTAAGGCTCAGAAAATTGCTAAATCATATCAAACTACGGATATTGCGCCAACTTTGTCGCGAATTTTGGATATTCATATTCCAAACGCAAGCATTGGAAAACCAATTGTGGAGGTATTAGCCCGCTAAAGCAAAAAAAAATTACAACAGAAATTTCATTTAAAATGATAACAGAGAAAAAACTCACAAATTCAGCAAATTCAACTCCTGCATCGGAGGTTGGGGGATTTTATAATTTTGATGAAATTATCGATCGTCACGATACAGGTGCGATTAAAATTGAGCGTTGTAAAGCCCTTTTTGGGACTGAAGATTTATTACCATTATGGGTTGCCGATATGGATTTCCGAACGCCCGACTTCATTTTTGAAGCCATTTGTGAACGTTGTAATCATCCGATTTTGGGATATAGTATGCCACCCAAAGATTTCTTTCAAACTTTGATGAATTGGATCAAACAACAACATCAATGGGATGTGAAACGTCAATGGATAGGTTTTTTACCCGGAATTGTTCCAGGTATTTCATTTGCAGTTCATACTTTTAGTCATCTTGGAGAAGAAATAATCATTCAACCACCTGTGTATTATCCATTTATTAATGTAGTAAAAAAAAACAACAGAGAATTGGTTTTCAATCAATTGAAAATTGTTGATGGTAAATTTGAAATGGATTTTGATGATTTGGAAAAAAAAATCACTACTAAAACCAAATTGTTTATTTTGTGTAATCCTCATAATCCCGGCGGAAGGACTTGGGATACAGAGACTTTAATTCAATTAGCTGATATTTGTGCAAAACGCAATATCATTGTTGTTTCCGACGAAATACATGCAGATATGGCTTTACCCGGTCAACGTCATACACCATTTGCAACAGTTTCAGAAAATGCAGCCAATATCAGTCTGACTTATATGGCTCCCAGCAAAACCTTTAATATGCCGGGCTTAATCAGCTCTTCTTATATTATTCCAAATCCCGAAATTCGAATTAAATTTGAAACATTTCTGGAAAATTCGGAATTGACCGGTGGAAATATTTTTGCTTATATTGCAACACAAGCAGCTTATCAAAAAGGAAATGAATGGCGAATTCAAATGCTAAATTACGTACAGAAGAATATTGATTTTGTTGTTAATTATTTAAAAAACAACATTCCACAAGTTGTACCAATGATTCCGGAAGCTTCTTTTCTGATTTGGTTAAACTGTAAAGAATTAGGTTTGGAAACCGACGAATTACAAGAATTTTTTGTCACAAAAGCTGGATTGGGATTAAACAAAGGAACAATTTTCGGACCCGGTGGTGAATATCACTTGCGCCTGAATGTAGCATGTCCCCTTAGTATTTTGGTTCAGGCTATGGAGCAATTGTCCTTGGCTGTAAATAGTTAATGTAAATAATTTGAATAATATATTGTACCATTTTTTCGATGATTTTTTAACCCTATGATGTAATGACACAAAGTCACAAAGAATATAAATTAATGTAAATCAACTATTGCTTAGCGTCATTTCGACTTAATGTGCAAAATAAGAAATTATATATGTAAACCTGCTTAATAAATAATTAATGCACCAATTTACGAATCATCAAACCGATTAAAAATGGAAGTAAAGATTGAACCCTCGTGGAAAGCAGCCTTACAATCGGAATTTGACAAAGAATATTTTGTCAAACTAACTGATTTTGTTCGTAACGAATATAGAACGAAACTTACTTTTCCACCAGCTTCGCTTATTTTCAATGCATTCGATCAATGTCCGTTCGATCAAGTGAAAGTAGTTATTATTGGTCAGGATCCATATCATGGCGATGGACAAGCGCATGGATTATGTTTTTCGGTAAACGATGGGGTAGCTTTTCCACCATCTTTATTCAATATTTTCAAAGAAATTGAACGCGACTTAGGAAAACCTTCACCTCAAAGTGGAAATCTGGTTCGTTGGGCACAGCATGGTGTTTTATTGCTAAATGCCACACTTACAGTTCAGGCGCATGTAGCAGGTTCTCATCAGGGCAAGGGATGGGAAACTTTTACAGATGCTGCAATTAAAAAATTGTCAACTGAAAAAATCGGATTAGTTTTTATGCTTTGGGGTTCTTATGCTCAGAAGAAAGGCGATTTTATTGATAATAAACGCCATTTGGTACTAAAATCAGTTCATCCATCACCACTATCAGCTTATCGTGGATTTATCGGAAACTGTCACTTTTCGTTGGCAAATAAATATCTAAAAGAACAGGGAAAAGAAGCAATATGTTGGTAATGCGTTATTAATTTAATAGATTTTCAAGCGCACCATCAATTTGAGGAAAATTAAATTTGAAACCGGCATCAATCAGACGTTTTGGAACTACATACGAGCTGTTTAGCAATAATTCAGGTTCAGTCCCAATCAATCTTGCTCCAATTTCAATGGTCCATCGGGGTGCAGGAATTCCAAATGGCACTTTTAGCCTTTTTCGCAGCGAATGCATAAAATCTTTATTGGTCAATGGATTTGGTGATGTACAATTGACAATTCCCTGAAGTGAAGTTTCATCCATCAAAAAATGAATAACTTGGAAATAATCTTCCAAATGAATCCAACTAAAAATTTGATTTCCAGCGGCTTGCTTTCCACCTAAACCAAACCGTGTTAACCAAACTAAGGGTTGAAGTGCGCCTCCATTAATTCCTAAAACCACCGAAGTACGCAATGCAACTTGTCGGGTTTTGGAAAATTGAAATACGAAAAATTCATTTTCCCAACGAGTTACAACTTCAGCCATAAAATTTGTTTCTACTGCTTGTTCTTCTTCTGTGGCTGGATGGGTTATTGATGGTTTGTAAATACCTGCCGCACTTGCATTTATCCATAATTTTGGAGCTTGCTTACAAACCGATATTGCATTTCCAATCAACTTTGTGCTATTGATTCTCGAATTTAAAATAGCTTTTCGATTGGTTTCATTGTGTCTGCAATTTATGGTTTTTCCGGCTAAATTGATAACCAAATCGGCATTTTCAAAAGCTTCGACCAATTCATTGTGTTGCCATGCAACATCACCCGATTGCCGTGAAACGATGCACACAGAATGCCCAAGTGCACGAAAACGGGCACTTAGATAACTCCCGATAAAACCGCTTCCACCGGCAACTACAATTTTTTTCATAAGATAAATATATGCAATAAACAGGTATAACAATAAATTGAAAACGAATGTTTTAAATCAAATTTAAAAAAAATCCTTTGCAAAAAAATACAAAGGATTTTATTATGGTTTTGTTTATTTTTATTCGTGAGCTCCCATTTTCAACATTTGAACTTCGCGTTCGTTCAGGAAACGATATTTTCCACGTGGCAAACTTTTCTTGGTTAACCCCGAAAAGAAAACCCTGTCCAAACGTACAACTTTATAACCTAATTTCTCAAAAATACGACGTACAACCCGGTTTTGACCTGAGTGAATTTCGATACCAACTTGTTTCAAATCACCATCTTTTACAAACTCGAGTGCATCAGCTTTAATTACATCTTCATCCAACGTAATCCCTGTCAAGATAGAATTGTAATCTTCCTCAATTAATGGTTTATCCAATGCCACATGGTAGATTTTTTTCTTAATATATTTTGGGTGTGTCAGTTTTGAAGCCAAATCACCATCATTGGTCAGAAGCAATACACCGGTAGTATTTCTATCCAATCGTCCAACTGGATAAATTCGTTCGCTACATGCATTTTTCACCAAATCAAGTACAGTCAAACGGTCGTGTGTATCTTCCGAAGTAGTAACACAGTCTTTCGGTTTATTCAACAAAAGATATACTTTTTTCTCCGATTGCACAGTTTGTTCGTGGAACATCACTTTGTCGGTAAGCATTACTTTCACACCCAATTCGGTAATAATCTCACCATTTACAGAAATCACACCTGCTTGTATATATTCATCCGCTTCGCGACGTGAACAAATCCCTGCGTTTGCCAAAAACTTATTCAATCGAACAGGTTTTGTCAAATCAACCATGGTTTTGCGGTATTCCAGTTGCTTTTTATTGCTGTATTTTGCATTAGGATCATAATTATCATCACCTCGCTTGCGAAAAGTAACTCCATCTTTTTTGTTATCGTAACGTGTTACTGTAAATTCCGATTTGGTTCCTTGTGGTAATTTCTGAAAATTCAATTTTTCGGTACGTGGTTCATCATACGACGATTCCTGGAATCTTCCGTACACTTTTTCGCCATTGACATCTGTGTTCAGCGGACGGCTATCGCGGTTTTCCCATGGTTTTTTTGCACCATACACAGGTTTTCTATCGCGGTTTTCCCACGTCTTCTTTTCTCCAAAAGGAGTGCGACCTTCGCTACTTTGAAATGATTTTCTTTCGCCAAAAGCAGGGCGACTGTCCCGATTTTCCCATGGTTTTTTGTCACTAAAAGACGGGCGACTTTCTTTATATTCAGCAGCTTTTCGTTCTGCGTAAGTTGGTTTTCCTTCACCACCAACATAACGTTCGGTGCTAGCAGGTTTTCTGGGACCAAATGTCGGTTTATTATCGCGGTTTTCCCATGGTTTTCTTTCAACGTAGGCGGGTTTATTATCTCTGTTTTCGTAAGGCTTTCTTTCTCCATAAGACGGTTTTTTCTCACATTTACCGTAAGGCTTACGATCACCATAAACTGGACGGCTGTCATCTCTTTTTTTATAGTCCGAAATTCCGGATACACGATTGTCGTCACGGGCAGGTCGGTCAGAACTAAATTTAGCAGCTCCTCTGGAGCCTTTCAATATCGATTTCACATCGCGTTTCTCAAACGGTTTACCATCACGGCTGGCATTGGTGGTCGGTTTTCCTTTCGAACTTCCCTGCCATTTTTCATTACTTGTTTTCATTAAAAAATTTTGTATTTGTATTTGGGCTGCAAAGGTCGTAAAAAAACCTGAATAAACAGCACATTTTTAGACTTAAAGGCATTATAAGTAATGCTAACATTAAAAGTAATCACTGTTGTCCGGTAAAAGAATTTTGATTAGATTGAAAAAAGAGGAGCCAA
>JACDZH010000482.1 GCA_013426815.1 Paludibacter sp. | reverse complement strand
GAACGATTTCACCACGGGTATGAGCAAGCCCGTAATTCCGGGAATAGCCCATTTTTCCATAATTGGTATCTAGCGGCAGATAAAGAATCTTGAGCTGATCGGCAAAAGAAACGGCCAGATCCTTTCCAGCCTGAGTCCCTCCCCTGTCCTCCACCAGCACCACTTCAAAGTGGTCGCGCCGGTAAGACTGAGCGGCAAGGGAGTAGAGGATCCCTTTCAGCATGTCAAGACGACCATAGAAGTTAAGAACACAGGAAATACGGACAATACCCTCGGCCTCCGGGATGCTGCCATCTCCTGCAAGATCAAAGGGAAAAAGCTTAAAGAGAGTTTGCAGAAAAATCTTACGCATCCGGGTCCGCCACGCAGTGTCTTGGGATGAGGTGTCTCATTTTGCATTCATCATTGTTGCCACAGGTTCAACCCGACCATAACCGCCCAGAGCAGGCTGACTGTCAGCAGCACCCTGTCCTGCAACAGGGCCTCCGTCGGGTCACCGCTGGCATCCTTGATGACCCGGTACATATAGCGAAACAGGCCAAAGCAGCAGAGCGGGATGGTGAGCAACAGTCCCGAATGGCTGACGACGTAGATGGCATAGGTGACCAGGACGGTGGCGCCGGTCATATACATGGTGCCATGGAGAAATTCCATGGGATAGGCCGCAAGCACCGGGCGATGACTGGCCCCGGTCTCCCCCAGGAGTTGCTTTTCGGCGATGCGCTTTCCAATGCTGAGGAAGAGCGAAAGCAGGAACACGCTCAAAAAAAGCCAATCGGAGACACGAACATCAAAGGCAATGCTGCCAGCATAGAGGCGTAACAGAAAACCGGCAGAGACGCAAAAAATATCCACCACCGGAATATTTTTGAGCTTGAAGCTGTAGGCGGAGGAGAGAAACACATACGCCACCAGGGTTGCCAGAAATGGCAGGGAAACGAGGACGCCCAGAATCACGGCGAGAAGAAAGAGGCAGATTCCGGTGACCACCGCGGTAAGCGAAGACAGCCTGCCGGACGGGACAGGCCGGTATTTCTTCACCGGATGACAGGCATCTTTGCCCGCATCCAGCACATCGTTGATGGCGTAGTTGGCG
>JACDZH010000127.1 GCA_013426815.1 Paludibacter sp. | reverse complement strand
CCTATGTTCATTGGCTGGCTGACGTGCATTTAGCAGGTTTTGCGCCCGCATTCACTTTGTCGCTTGGGCGACAGTGAAGCGCACGCAAACCGCCAAATGCGCTTAGCCTTAGTCGTTAGCAGCAAGCCGAAAAAAAGAAAAAAACAAGCGATAGAAATGGACACAAGTTAAAGCATTATTTTTAGCCTTGAAAAAAAGTAGAGGCTAAAATACGGGAATACACAACCCGAGAATGTGTTTTCTATAAGGAAAATTTATTTTGTACTCATATGATAAATTTTGACAATAGAATAAAATGATAGGGATTGATAAAATCTGTTTTGGATTAATCTAATAATAGTTTAAAATAATCATTCAATAATGAAAAATAAATTTTTTATTATTCTGTTATCTGTACTTATGACAGCTTGCTGTAAAGACCCAGTCAATCAAATTCCTACATTTGAATACCAAATATTCAATACTACAAATTCAGGACTACCCTCATCGTTTATAACCCATGTGGTTTCTGATAATTCTAATAATATTTGGATAGGTACTTTTTCTTCAGGTCTAGTAAAATATGATGGTGCAAGTTGGACGTGTTATAATACAGGTAATTCTAAATTACCTAATGACTCAATTACATCATTATATATTGATAGGAAGAATAGAGTATTAGTAGGAACAAACCGAGGTTTAGCCATTCTGGATCAAGGGAAATGGACAACTTATAATAAAACTAACTCTGGATTACAAGCAGAAAATATTCTTTCTATTTGTTCAGACAATAATGATAATATATGGTTAGGGGCTGTAACGTTTTCGTCCGATTTTGAAGCTCTTGCGGGGTTGTATTTTTTCGATGGCAATAAGTGGAGTTTGTATAATAGAAAGAATTCAATATTGCCTTATGAAGCAATCCACTCGATAGTTTGTGACAAGGACAATGTAATTTGGCTTGGCACAGCACAAAATTTAGGTAAAGGTGGCCTTGTACGAATAAAAAATGGACAATGGACTCTGTACTCAAATGATAATTCTCCAATGAAATATAATGTGATTGACAGAATTGTTCTTTCGAATAATGGTCAGTTATTATTATCTTCTGATGTTCCATTTGAATGGAAATCTGGAGTTTTAGATGGGTATCTTTATTTGTTTAATGGATTAAATAGCTGGTTTGACATTTCACCTTCCACAAACAATGTTAACCTTACAAATAGGGTAACTGCAACTACATTTGATAAAAACGGAAATATTTGGGTCGCTACAAGTATTGATCCAAATAAACCAACTGCAGACTACTCATTATCTATTTATTCTCGTAGCAACTGGACGATATTGAGTTCCATTCTTCCAAATTTTCCACGAACATACATACCGGACATCACTGTAGATTCATCAAATAACATATGGGTAGCTGCTCCCGATGCAGGTGGACTAATAAAGTTAATTGAAAAATAAACACTTTTTACAAATTAAATTATGAAACTTATGAAACATTTAAATCAAAAATTACTTACAGTACTCTTATTTACCGTATTAATTACGAGTAATATATATTGTCAAGTTTACAACTTCCCAGTTAAACCAGGTACTAATGAGTGGCGACAATTTCAAACACATGATGAAATGATACGTCATTGTCAAATTCCAGATTCAATTATTTCTTCAATGAGTACGAAAGATTTACTTGAAAGTTATTTAAACTATCCGTTAATTATGGATATGTTTGCTTACGATAATCTCAAAGATGGATTTGACAAGACGAACAATACACTTAATTGCTTTCAAATACTTCTAAAAAGAGAGGACATAGGAAAAATTATTATTGAAAAATATAAAGTGATGAAAGTTGTAATAGATATAAATGATACAATATCTGCAAAAGTGGGTGATTATACGTTTAAATTTTCCACTATTGAATTATTTTTATCCAAAGACGAGATTTTGAAAAAGTTAAATCAGTCTGATAAGTTGGTGCTTTTGAAAGATGCAATGCTCAAACAAGAAGCAAAAATACTCCACAAGAATATCCATGGATCAATAGGACAACTTACAAATTTATATTTGACTGCCAAAATAATGGATTATATGGGAAATAGTGAATGGGATTTATATGTTAGAAACAATAATGACGTGAAAAATTTCATAGAGAACATGCATATGTTTAGACCTGAGCTTTTAGAGGTTATAAAATTGAAAACAAAAGAAATTATTAAATAAAAAAGACTATGAAAAATCAAATATATAGAGTGCTCGTGTATTTTATTTCTTATACACTATTTATCAACAATTGTCTAGCACAAACGCCAGTTACAATATACACTCCAAAAGGGTCTGTTGTACCGGATACATATTCATATACAGAACTAAGCCAATCTCAAATTGCATCATATAATTCATATATAAGTCAAACTTATCCGAATGCAACAAGGTTGACAGACGCAAGTGCTACTTATAATTGCCATGCTTATGCGTGGTATACTTCAGAAGGAGGAAGTAATGTATGGATTGGTGCATCGACTTCAACGGCTGAAGATATTTTTTGGACTGATGGAAGTTTTACTGAAAATGTAACCCAAGTATATCCAGCTAAAGTTTCATATGCATCAGATAATCATTCAGCTACAACTACAAGCCAGACAGACATATTTATTTCCAAATGGGGTGCTCTTCCATTGATGCAACATAATAAGAATTATTGTCCATATAATTCGTCTAGTTTAAAATACTATTATAAAACTCCAACTATTATTACAGGTTCTTCTCAAATTATTTGTGGTCAAGGTACATACTCAATTCAACTTCCTGCAGGTAATAATGTTTCTTGGACATCAAGTCCTTCAGGTATAATTAGTCATCCAGCAACTGGAAATCCAATTACTGTAACAAAAATTGGCAATGGCAATGTTACATTAACTGCGACTATTAATTCATCACATGTTCTAACAAAAAATATATGGGTTGGTCCGCATACAACAATAAATGGTATTGAAACAATGCTGAAAGGAAGAACGAGAACTTATACTTTAAACGATGTTAATGGTCAGGGTATTACAAGTTTTAATTGGAGTGCAGATGGAGGTGTAATACCTGTTGGTTCTACAACTTCATCTTCTTTCACCGTTAAAGGAACTGGCTGTGGTAGTGGAACAGTATCATGTACTTATGGTAATTCATGTGGCACAGGTGACGCACAATTAGATATTGAAGTAATATGTGAAACTCTTTCTATGATACTTTCTCCAAATCCAACAAGCGATATAATCAACATTAATCTTGTTTCTGCTTTTGATCAAACCGTAGTTGCAAATGACAATAATTTACTCGCTGAAAGTTACGCAACAAAACAAGAAAATAATCAATATACAGGTGAATTTGAAATTCAGGTATGGAATGAATATTCTGGATTTATAACTAAAATAAAAGATAAGAACAAACCGAATCTTCAAATTTCAATAAAAAACAAACCGAAAGGTATGTATTACGTTCATTTAATTGTCGATGGTATTGTAGTACAGAAAAAAACATTATTTTTAACTGAATAAAAAAAATAGTTACATCATTATTTAAACTATGTGCGTTTCTCTCATCATCAAATATTGGTATTACTTTAAAATAATGATTAATCGCCCAAAAAGCAAAAAAAGCCACAGCAAGTTCGTAATTGTTTTTAAAACGTCTTGCAGTGGCTTTTATAGCTTTTTGATAATAGGCAGAGCGGTCACAGTACATTGTTTTTTAGGGATCAAGTCAAAAAGTTGGGGGGAATAAAAATTTAAGCATATATTTTTGATAATCTAAACAGGAAGAAAGGAATATCTCTCACTCCTCTAAATTGTGATCTGAATGCTTTAATTTTAGCATTAAAAGATTCAGCTGAAGCATTTGTATTTCTGTTTTCAAAGAAATTTAGAATATATTGATAGTTGTTTTGTATACTTCGGGAAACAGTACCAAATGATTTAAATCCAGACCTTTCTACCTCATCGTACCATTTGGCAAGCCTTGTAAATCCAACTCCCTTGTCTTTTACTGTGTTGTAAATTTCACCTAATTTCATTGCCAGATTATATGCTAATTCCAAATCAGGATAATACTTGAAAAGTAATTCGGCTCTTCTATGCTGGGATGGAGTCCATTTACTTTCACGTTTAAACAGAATATATCGACTTCGTGCAAGTAATTGTTTTAGAGTGTCTCCATTTTCAAATACATCAGGAATATATTTCTTCTTTGTACTTTTAGCCAGTTCAATTTCTTTATTTTCCTGCTCAATTGCCTCCCAACGATAAGCAATACGCATTTCCTGTACTGCATCATAAGCCAATTGCTGCACATGAAACCGGTCAGTTACTATGGTTGCCTTGGGAAAACTTTTCTTAGCTATTTTTACCATGGTGGGAGACATATCAATGGTTATCTCTCTAACAGTAAACCTTTTGCTTTCTTTTATGGTTTTCAGTCTTTCAATAATTTTATCGGCATCTATACCTTTTAAAATCGCTACTATTGCACCTTTCTTGCCTTTTGCCTGCTTGTTAGTTACGATGGTATATAATTCACCTTGAGACAGACTTGTTTCATCAATACTTAAATGTGGACCGATATTCTCAGGAAACAATAACCAGTCTGCGGCATGTTCTTTTTGATTCCACTCAAAGTAATCACTTAGGAATGCGATATATTGCTGTTCTAATCTTTTTCCGTCTACACAGTAGGATTTGCCTAAGCTTTTTGCGCTTATGGGCTCAGTATCGAGATATTCCTTTTAAAAAAGTCGCGAATTCCTGAGTCATTCGCGTGCCTTTTGCCACTAATTCCCAATGGCGAATTACAATATCACCAGTATCTTTATCAATCCACCTTCTGCGGCGCACAATCAGATATACAGCCCTTCCTCTTAATGGGAAGTCCTGAACTTTACTGTCTTCATAAGAGCCTTTTGATTCTAATCTTCGACCGATATACTCTTCGGGAATGATGTTCTTCTCTTGTAAATAAATTGATGTATCTGTTTGGGACTGATCAACTTTTATAATCTCAAAATAATCTAAAACTCTTTCTGGAAGCAATAACTCAAATCCATTTGTATTCATTAGCTTTTTATGGCAAAACTAATATTTTATTGCTTTCCCCACAACTTTTTGACTTGATCCTTTTTTAGCTCACTTAGAAGTCTTGAAGCACTTAGAAATAAAAAAAACAATGCACTGTGAAGAGTTGATTGTAAAGCAATAATTACCAACATAAACATTAGTAACAGAGATATAAATTTTTTCTAAAAAAAACTTTCAAATTACATTGTTAATCTAAAAATAGTATTTATATTTGATGCACAAATAAGTATATTTATTAATCTTAATCCATATAATTATGGCAAGTACATCAGAAACCGGTCACGCCAAAAACGTGACAAACTTAGAAAGTCTTATTACTTCTGTTACCGCTTTTGGCACGAGTTACAATCCCTCAAAAGAAACTCTTAAACTAACAGCGTTACAAACACTTCTTACAGCTTCAAAAAGCTCAATGAGCACACTTTACGTGGCACAGTCCTATTATTCTAATGCTGTAGCAGCACGCGAATCGGCATTTGAGAATTTCAGCAAACTCATTACCCGTATCAACAACGCCCTTAAAGCTACCGACACTACTGTTCAGGTTGACGAAAGCGCACAAACCATTGTCCGCAAGATTCAAGGCAAAAGAGCAAGCGCAATAATCTCAGAAAAAGACAAAAAGCTATTGGCAGCAGATGGCAAAGAAGTAAACCAAATTTCTGCCTCACAAATGAGCTATGACAGTCGGTTAGAAAATTTCGACAAACTAATAGCCTTACTTGTTTCTGTTCCACTTTATGACCCAAACGAAGAAGACCTAAAAATTGAATCGCTTAAAACTCTATACAGCGAATTAAAAACTAAAAACACTGCTGTACTAACAGCCACTATCGAATTATGTAACGCTCGCATTTCACGCAACGACATACTTTATAAATCACTCACTGGCTTAGTAGATATTGCATTCGACACTAAAGTATATATCAAATCCGTATTTGGAGCCACAAGCCCCCAATACAAGCAAATAGCAAAACTTAGTTTTACAGCTAACAACCTATAAAAACAAAACTCAAACTACGGTTATTATGTATGTAACCGTAGTTTGACATAAAACAACCTTAAAAAAGAAATGCTTTATTTAATTGAGTAATATGCTTCCCCCAACTTGTAAATAGCATTCCCCAAGTTGTGAATAGCCTCCACGAAGTTAGAAATAGCGTTCCACGAGTTAGAAATGACGAACCCCAAGTAGGAAATAGCGAACCACGTGTTGGAAACTGCCTTCCCCAACTTAGAAGTAGCAAACCACGAAAAGGAAATAACGTTCCCCATTTAGGAAATAGCAAACCCCAACTAAGAAATAGCCTTCCAAGAGTTGGAAATTACGAACCACGAAAAGGAAACAATGAATATCGAAAAAGAAAGAATATAAATTGACTCTGTATGAACAGACGATTAACACAAAACGAAAAACAAACTAATCTCAACATCGGCCATGCTGCTAACACACGCCTATATTCACCTGCTGGCTGACGTGCATTCCGCAGGTTTTGCGCCCGCATTCACCTTGTCGCTGTGCGACAGTGAAGCTCCCGCAAACCGCAGGATGCCCATAGCCTCGGTCGTTGGCAGCAAGCCGAAAAAAAAAAGAAAAGAGCATCGCACAATTACAGAAAATGAGTAAAGACAAGACAACAATACAAATAGCAAATGGAGACTCTGCAATGGCGCAAACACCATTTATTATTTCTGCTAGCCGTGCGACAGATATACCTGCATTTTATGCCGACTGGTTTATTGAGCGATTAAAGCAAGGATATGTCAAATGGAAAAATCCATTTAATGGCGTTCCACTTTATGTTTCGTTTGAGCAAGCGCGACTTATTGTGTTTTGGTCGAAAAACCCCAAACCTATGATAAAGCACTTGGATTATCTGGACGAAAGGAATATCAACTACTATTTTCAATATACGCTTAATGATTACGATAACGAAGGAATTGAAAAAGGAGTTCCTAAACTAGCAGCACGAATCGAAACATTTCAGCAACTTGCTGAAAAAATTGGTAAAGAGAAAGTTATCTGGCGTTTCGACCCTTTGATTTTGACTGACACTGTGGATGTGGACGAACTGCTACTAAAAGTTGAAAACATAGGCAATCAACTTCAGGGCTATACTGACAAGTTTGTTTTTAGCTTTGCCGACATACGCCAATATAAGAAAGTACAAACTAACCTTGATAAAAGCTCCACTAACTACCTTGAATTTAACGAAACTCAAATGCACACTTTTGCATCCGAACTTCAAAAACTGAATAAAACGTGGAAGTATGAAATTGGCACATGTGCCGAACCCATCCCGCTGGAACAATACGGAATTGTTCATAACAAATGTATCGACGACGATTTGATAATTCGTTTATTCTCACACGACACGACATTGATGGACTTTTTGGGTGTGAAAATCGTTCCGCCAGATATGTTTAACCTCGAACAAAGAATTGTAAAAACGCGCAACAACCGTGATAAAGGACAACGTATGTTTTGCGAATGTATTGTGAGCAAAGATATTGGTGAATACAATACTTGTCCGCACCAATGCGAGTATTGCTACGCTAACACAAATCCAAAAGCTGCATTGGCTAACTGGAAACGGTTTAAAAACAATATGAATTCTGACTCTATAAGTGGTGAAATATGACCAAATACCTTATTGAAAAAGGAACAAATTATTCCTATCTGATTGATGCATTAAAAAAACCATCGTTTGAGAGTCTGCGCCGACTATCAGTAAACTTTGTAAACCAACTACCCGAAGAAGTACGTACTGAACTTTGGGAAGCACTTTCCAATGGAGTTGAAGTGCTCGAAAGCGAAGCATTGCTTTCGATGTATATGTATGCCTATGGCAAAATGCATGCAGCCAAATTACAGGCTGCTTTTGAACACTTACCTACCGACAAACTTGAAGATATTCACATTATTGATTGGGGTTGTGGACAAGGTATGGCAACCGCGGTTTATTACGAATATCTAAAAGAAAATGCGATAAGTTCAAATGTAAAATCCATAACACTGATTGAACCTTCTAAATTAGCCATAAAACGTGCTGCACTTCATGCCCGTAAGATTTTCCCGAATGCAGAGATTAAAACTATAAAGAAAGATTTTGACAACCTATCAACCACCGATATTCAGATGACAGATGATCAAATCGTTCTGCATTTATTTTCAAATGTGCTTGATATGGAATATTTTAATATCGAACACTTAGCCGGACTTATTGACCAAAACAAAGCCTACAATTTACTGATTTGTGTTGGCCCTTATATAAATGACTTTAAAAATCAGCGTTTAAACGATTTTATTTCTTGTTTTCAATACGCCAATACAATTGCAGACTATGAGAATAAGGAATGGCATTGTGGTTGGACAATAGATTACAAAGTGGTTGAATTGAATCTGACTAAAAAAAACAAAAATAAAGAACTAACCCCAGATTATGTAGAATCGGTTACAGATATTGATGGCAATGAATATAAAACAGTTAAAATTGGAACCCAAATATGGATGGCTGAAAATTTGAGAGTAAGCAGGTATCGGAATGGGGAAATAATACCAAATATTCAAAATAACTATGAATGGATAAACACAAAATTAGGAGCATGTTGCAATTACGATAATAACCCTGAATATGACAATAATTATAGAAAACTTTATAATTGGTATGCAATATATAACGAAAGAGGTATGATTCCAGAAGGATGGCATATACCAACATTTATAGAATGGTGGCTATTAATTGAGAATTTAGGTGGAGACTGTATTGCTGGCGGTAAACTTAAAAGCACAGAGTTGGAGCACTGGATGTCACCAAACGTATGCGCAACAAATGAAACTGGTTTTACAGCTTTACCAGGTGGTTATCGTGAAAAATGGAGTGGAAAGTTTATTGATGTTAATTTGAATGGATATTTATTGAGTGATACTGAATATGGAACAAGCGTTATGGACGTAAGACGTATGTGTTACGACAATAATATAATATCTAGTGGAAGTATTAGTAAATCCGCTGGCATTTCCGTTCGCTGCATTAAGGATGATTCTGACGATTCATTTGAAATTGTTTGGCAAAATGGTTTGTGTGGATTTAGAAATACAGTTAATGAAATAATGATAACTAAATTTATCACTATTGACCGACAAAAATTAAAAACTGTCGGATTTTAAATTTATATATCT
>JACDZH010000126.1 GCA_013426815.1 Paludibacter sp. | reverse complement strand
TTTTGGTTTGCAAAGATACAAATTATATGCGTAATTATATATGTCGTTTATTATAATTATCAAGTAATTGAAAATAATCTTGCAAATTATTTAGGGATTATTTGTCAGTTTTGTGTATTTTGTGTGCAAATACTGGCTTTTCGTAGGAAACTCATAATTTAATTTAAAGGATAAAATAATTTCTATAAAACAATAATAAAATTAACACAAAAACAAATAATCTAAAATTTAAATTTCCTTCTTTCGCCAATTTCCTTTTAACATATACCAATAACCAAGTCCGCCAATTATAATCCAATATACGAATTCCGACATCCACACCACAGCAACTGAACTAGGATTGATTATGGCGGTGTAATAAACATAACAGATATAGAAAAATAGAGTTAAAAATTCGATAAAAAAGGCAGTTCGAGTATTTCCTGTTCCTGATACGCCATTGAAAACTATAAAACTAACCGCAAAAATCAGATTGGCTACCGAAACTATTTTCATTACCGGAATACAGGCTGTTATTAGTCCTTCATCATCGGTGTAAATTTGTGCAAAAACTTCGGGAAACAAAAATGTGGAAATCATTAACGGCAACACCAATATTAAAGAAATGGAAGCCACTTTTTGGATTAACGGAAGTACTTCCTGTTTTAATCCAGCACCTATCAAATTACTAACCAACGTATTAACCGTAGTAGCCAATGCTGAAGCCGGTATCATTAGTAAAATATACAAACTTCGTCCGATATTGGATACAGCAAGGTTTCGTTCGCCAGTATGTTCGATAAAAATAAAAAACATAAACCAGGTTGAAATGGAAATAAAATATTGAAACATGATAAATATTGACAAATCCAAAATTTGCAAAATGGTTTTAAAATCCACCTTTGTAAAGTGAAACAAATTATATTTTTTAATATCAGCACGGAAAAAAGTGTATATATTCACATAAACTAACGTAACAATTTCGGCAATAACTGATGAAATACCTGCACCTTCGATTCCCAAACGCGGAAATCCAAAATGACCAAAAATCAGAATATAATCAAAAATGATATTGGTGATGGCCATTAATATTGCCGAGGTAGTGAGGATTCGTGTTTGCGTTATTGCTACATAAAAACTCCGAAAAATGGCATTTAAAAACGCAAAAAAGAAACCGTAAATTCTCCAGTCGAGATAAGCAATTGTTGCATTATAAACTGGTTCGGAAATTACCACCAACTTTATCAACATCGGAACACCTTTTACCGAAACTGCAAAAATAGCCAAACTTAACAAAAGATTAAACAACAAAGCATTGTTGAATATAGTTCCAATCTGAGAGAAGTTTTTCTCACCATTACGCCGGCCAATAAGAATTTGAGCGCCCTGACTAAATCCAAAACCAATCATGAAAATTGCAAAATAAAACACACCACCTATAGCCGATGCACCCAATTCAATTTCCCCCACCCGACCCAAAAATGCAGTATTGGTGACGTTAATTATATTTTGAGCTATCAATGTCAAAAAAATGGGATATGTAATGTTAAATATTTTTTTATTGGAAGTCACTTCAGTTTATTATTGAATCTTTATCTGATAGTTTTGAATTTTGCAAACTTACATAAAAAAAATGTGATGAGGTTTCAAAAACGAACAATTCATCAAAAAAATCTCTTTAAAAGAAAAATCTCCGAACAACTAGAGTCATTCGAAGATTTCACTTATCTATAAACTGTCAACAATCATTTGACAACTTATCCTACATCATACCTCCCATTCCACCTCCGCCCATAGGCATCTGAGGACCAGGATTATCTTCTTTCTTCTCAGAAATAACGCATTCGGTTGTCAGAAACATACCTGCAATAGAAGCAGCATTTTCCAAAGCTACTCGACAAACTTTAGCAGGATCGACAACGCCGGCAGCAAAAAAATGTTCATATTTATCGGTTTGTGCATTATAACCATAGTCATCTTTGCCTTCCAGTACTTTCTGAACTACAACAGCACCTTCTTTACCTGCATTAAAAACAATCTGACGCAATGGTTCTTCAATAGCACGTTTGATAATTTCTATTCCGGTTTGTTCGTCGTCGTTTACAGGTTTGATTTTTGCCAAAGAATCAATTGCACGGATATAAGCCACACCACCTCCAGGAACAATTCCTTCTTCGATGGCGGCACGGGTTGCACAAAGTGCATCATCTACGCGATCTTTTTTCTCTTTCATTTCAACTTCAGAAGCAGCACCAACATAAAGTACAGCCACACCACCAGCCAATTTAGCCAATCGTTCCTGTAATTTTTCGCGGTCGTAATCCGAAGTAGTTGCAGAAATCTGAGCCTTAATCTGTAAAACACGATTAGCGATAGCTTCTTTTTCACCTGCACCGTTTACAATCACTGTATTGTCTTTGCTCACAGTCATTTTGTCTGCTGTTCCTAACATTTCGAGTGTAGCTTGTTCCAGTTTAATGCCTTTTTCTTCAGAAATTACCACACCTCCAGTTAATACTGCAATGTCTTCCAACATTTCTTTTCGACGATCGCCAAATCCTGGGGCTTTTACTGCACATATTTTCAACGAAGCTCGCAAGCGGTTTACAACCAAAGTAGTCAATGCATCGCTGTCAACATCTTCGGCAATAATCAACAATGGACGACCCGATTGTACGGCTGGTTCCAGAATTGGAAGTAATTCTTTGAGGTTTGATATTTTTTTATCGTGGATAAGGATGTATGGTTTTTCCATTTCCACTTCCATTTTCTCTGTATTGGTAATGAAATAGGGCGAAATATATCCACGGTCGAATTGCATTCCTTCCACCACTTCAATGTGAGTGTCGGTTCCTTTGGCTTCTTCGATGGTGATAACACCGTCTTTCGATACTTTTCGCATTGCATCGGCAATTAACTTTCCAATTATTGCATCGTTATTAGCCGAAATTGCAGCAACCTGTTCAATTTGTTCGTAGTTATCGCCTACCACTTTTGCTTGAGCAGCAATGCTTTTTACCACTTCAATCACAGCTTTGTCGATTCCACGTTTTAAATCCATTGGATTGGCACCTGCAGCTACATTTTTCATTCCAACGCTAACGATTGATTGTGCCAAAACAGTAGCAGTTGTTGTTCCGTCGCCGGCATCGTCACCGGTTTTTGAAGCTACTTCTTTTACAAGTTGTGCACCAAGATTTTGAAATTGATCTTCCAAATCAATTTCTTTAGCAACAGTAACTCCGTCTTTGGTAATATGAGGAGCCCCAAATTTTTTTTCTATAATCACATTACGACCTTTTGGTCCTAGTGTTACTTTTACGGCATTTGCCAACTCATCAACCCCTTTTTTTAGCTGGTCGCGAGCATCAAGATTGAATAAAATTTCTTTTGACATATTTTTTTTAGTTATGAGTTAAAAGTTACGAGTTACAAGTTTTTTTAATGAACGAGTTAACAAGTGAACAAGTACATGGAGTTATTATTTTTTCTAACGAGTTAATAAAAAATATATATTTAAAAGTCACCCTTTTGGGTATTTAATGGGCTTTTAAATGATTGCTAAAATATCTGACTGTTTCATAATCAAGTATTTAACGCCTTCCCATTCTAATTCTTGTCCTGCATATTTGCCATACAGTACGGTATTGCCTATTGCAACTACCATTTCTTCGTCTTTGGTTCCGTTACCAACTGCCAATACTTCACCTTTCAAGGGTTTTTCTTTTGCTGAATCGGGAATAATGATACCACTGATTGTTTTTTCTTCTGCCGCCACCGGTTTTACCAACACGCGGTCGGCTAATGGTTTGATATTCATTTCTGTAGGTTTTAATTAATTATTTTTTTTAAGTTTATATTTATTTGAGTTGTAAAGCAAATTGATGGTAATGAAGTTGCAACAAACTATACATTTTTTGTGCCAATGCATTATTCTGCCATTTTATACAATAATTGGGAGTGAATTTTGGTTTTATCTACACAAAAATGCGACAATTTGTCACTTTGCTGTTGCAATTTTACATAAGTGACCCAATCTATAGAAATCTAAAATAAACAAGCTAGGATATTTTCCTAATAGTTGATAAACAAAAACAGGCTTAAAAATTATAAACAACCATTTAATTGGATATTCCAAACGAAACCGTTTTAATTTCATAAATGTGGATAGTATTTTTGAATCATTTTCCAGATATGGGTAAGTCTTTTCAGTATATAAAACATATAAATTACTAATAGCATCTTCAGTCTTTTTCAGAAAAGTAACACCTTTATCCAGTCCGACATGTACCACAGGATTGTCAATAAAAAATACTTCTATTCCTTTTTGATGTAGCATTACCCCAAAAATAGTGTCTTCGTGTCCATAACCTTTAATATTTTCATTGAACCGAATATCTTTGAAAATTGACTTTGAAATCAAAAAATTAGGTGTTGTAAAAGTTTTGTTTTTGTAACGTGACTCTTTCATTGCAGCGGAATAACTTTCTCTTTTTTCGCCATAAATCTTTGTAAGTCTGTAATCCGGATGGTTGTTTTTTTCATCGTAAATTCTTCCACCTACTACAACTGTAATGCCTTTGCAAAATGCTAAATATCTTTGTACGAAATTTTTATTATAAATTTCTGCATCGCAATCCAGAAAAATAAGATAGTCATATTTAGCTTCGTCTGCCAATAAATTTCGGATTCGTGAACGCCCCACGTTTTCGGACAATTCAATAAACTTACAAAACGAAAGCCCTTCAATAGGTCGGTTCAGTTCTTTGCAAGTAGAAGAACCATCATCGATAACGATAATTTCAAATTCAATTTCAGCTTCCATCGCTTGTTGATGGAGTTCGGTTACTAAATTGAAAATGGAATAATTGTAAGTTGGAATGAGTATCGATAGCATAGTTTCAAGTTATAATTCAATTTTCATAATTGCAATTTTTAAGTATAATAGTTTAATTCAATTTACAATAATATGTTAACTAATTGAATAGTAATTGAGAAAAAACTATGAATACTATTATTTATTCCTGAAATATATCAATTAAAATTTATTAAATAGATAATAGTTGTTATTCAAACTCTTTTAGAAATTTACGTACAGACCAATGATAAATACCTTTGAATTCTCTTTCTGCAAACTCGTCCATACTTATAACGTATTTTGGATTATTATCTTCAATTTTTAATAGATTCCCAAATTCTCTATCATGCGTTTTTTCATCTGTTATTAAATAAGCAACTTGAATATATACCGTTTTTCCTTCTTTACTTGCAACAAAATCAATTTCTTTATCCCCCAATTTGCCAATAAAAACTTCATATTTATTCGTTTTTAGGTGATGAAATATAAGGTTTTCGAGTACCTTATTTATGTCTTTTTGTTGAAATGGTATTAATGCATGTCTCATTCCCAGATCTTCAAAGTAAAACTTATCTCCAATTTCAAAGATTTTTTTTCCAACAATTTCAGTTCGTCTGACTCGCAGAATAAAGAATACCGATTCCGAATAGAATAGATACTCCAGAATTGCTTTTGGAAGTAAATTTATTTTCTGTGATTTAAGATATTCGCTAATTTTATTTGAAGATACTAAACTTCCAATGTTGTCTGCCAAATAATAAATAAGATTTTGTAAAAAATGAATATTTCTAATCTTGTACCTCGCAATTATATCACGTAAAATAATTGAGTCAAAAACATTTCTCAAGTATTCGTAATAAACCTTCTCATCATTTCTTAAATTGATTAAATGAGGTAATCCTCCAAATTTTATGTACCTCAGCAATGTATCTTGGTTGTCAGTCAGATCGTGGAAATACAAAAACTCTTTGTAACTGAGACCGTAAATTCTAATTTGTATGTACCTTCCTGCCAAAATAGTAGCTAAATCTCCAGATAATAATTTGGCATTGCTTCCAGTACAATATATATCAAAATCAGAATTTGATTGCAAACTAATTAGGGCTTTTTCAAAACTCTCAATTTCTTGAACTTCGTCAATAAAAAGAAATTTCTTTTCGTTGGTAGTTGGCAAAGATTCAATAAAATTCATTAAGTCAACGTAGGTCTTAATATCATCAAACTGATAATCTTCTTTATCGATGTATATTATTTGAGCTGATGGATAACGTAATTTTATTTCATCCTGTATTTGTAACAAAATGAAACTTTTCCCAACGCGACGCTGTCCTACAAGCATTTTAATTAACCCTACTCCAATAAATGGTTCTATTTGTTGAAAATAGCCATTACGATATTTAGGATTTATTGTTTTCATTTTATTTGTGGTATAAGAAAAATATTTAGCAAAAATAGTAATTACTCTTCACATACGAAAAAAATATCTAATATTTTCATTTTCTTTTCGCTAATGAAATATTAATTATTTCAAAGACTCTATCCTTCTAACAAATTGCTACTTTTTTACTACTCCCAAAAGCACTTTTTCTTCATTTTCCCAACACAATTCTTTTACTGCTTTTTCAAAACTAGCAATATCTTTTTCTGAAATCAACATTTTATTAATGACTTCTGCCAAATAACTAGGTTCGTAATGCTCAATTAAAATACCTGTTTTATAGGTTTCAACGATATTTGCAATTTCAGGAAAACGGCTTGCCAATATGGGAACTCCAGCTTTAATATAATCGAAAACACGATTTGGCAGTGAATAATAATAACTTAATCCTTTTGCCTCCAACAAACATAAACCAATATCTGCTAACAAGGTATACTCTTGTAGTCTATTTGTTTCAATAGCTCCTAAAAAAATCACTTTTTCCTCAATTTTCAATTTTTTGGTTTGAGTTTGCAACTTTTGACGAATATCTCCATTTCCAATTATCAACAAAATGGTATTTTCAATTAAAGGCATTGCTTCCAATATCCATTCAAGTCCTCTACCAACATTAACAGCCCCTTGATATAAAATAATTTTTGTGCTTTGGGGAATTCCAATATCCAATTTTGTAATTTTACTTTTGATATTTTTTTTAGATGGTATATTTCGACTGACATGTAGAATTTTATTATACTTATCGCCGTAGAGTTTTGCAATAGAGTCATTTACAGTAATTATATCAGTAAGTTTTGGAAAAATGAAATTTTCAAATGCTTTCCAAACAGCTTGTGTAAATGGTCGATGAATCAATTCGGGTGTTTCGGTAAAATATTCATGTGTGTCGTAAATTAATCTTTTATTGCGGAGTTTTGATGCCAGAAAGGCTGCGGGAAGTGTGTCCAAATCATTAGCAAAAATTAAGTCAACCTTGGTAAAAAGTAAATAAAAAAACAATCGGATATTGTATTCGGCATAAAACAATGGACCTTTCCGAAACTTCAATTTTTTCCGAAGTACGAAATAAGGTCGTTCAAGCGGTAAACTTTCGGGTAATATTCGACCTATTTCAATTACCCAATAACCACATTTTTGTAATGTCAAACAGGTTTTGTGCACACGTTGATCAGTACTCAAATCATTAGTGACACATACAATAACTGTTTTTTGCATGGTAATGGAGTGTTTTTTTTCGCAATTATTGCATTATAGAATAACTAATTATTTTGTTTTCAGGCATTTGACAATATCTTCATATAATTTTCTGTGGTAAGATTTTGGAGTATCTTCCACCGACGTATTGTGCCAAAGCATAACCAACTCACCATTCCAGCTTTCAACCACGTTTATCAATTGTACGCAATACTCATTTGCTTCATGTGCATTTAAATACATATACCTCTTATCACTCAGGCTTTTATCCATAATAGTAAGAGGATGTAAAGTAAGTGAAGTAATTATACGAGTTTGAGGATTAATCCATTTTACTGGACGGCATGTTCCCAATCTAAAACCAGCCACATCGGCATATCCCATTGTAAAATCATCTGTAATACCTGCGGTAATCAATGCCTCCATATCTTCTGGTTCGCGGGAAAGTAAATAGTGATGCCGATTGTAATAAGTTTTCTTTCTTGATATGCGATCCAGATTCTTTTTCTCATCCAAAATTCGCTTTGGATTAATACCCGCTTCGTAACTGGCATGTAATCCCATTACAATATTTTTTTTTCGACAAAGCTTTTTAAATGTTTGAAAATCAGGTGTATGAAAAAGTAGAATTGGCTGATCTTCCTTCTTCAGTCCACCACCCGCCCTGATAAAAATAATTGATTCACATCTATTTTCGGTCAATGCTTTATTTACCGAATTATCCAGGTTAAACAACCATGGAAATGTGTACCACGGATCGTATTTTAGTCCACCCCAGAAACTTTTTATTGCCCTGTTTCCTTCAATTGGCCATCTGAGTCCACGTAAAAGACCACCCATAAACCCACGAATTGTTCTATAATGAGCCAGTTGATCCAAATCATGGGTTAAATAAACTTTTCTGATGACTTTTGGTGGTTCTGGAACTTCGCAACCAACATTACATAGTTGCATCCTGAGGACTCTACCATATTCCTCCACTATTGGAGAATCAATAAAACCAGCCCGATATGGCAATGATTCTTTTCCGGGAAAACGTCCATGAATATCACGACTCGAGCGCCGAACCATTTCTTCGTAACGAGAAATAAGAAAATAAGTACTTGCGATTAAATCAGCATGTAGAATTAGCGTTTCACCAATTTTTTCACTGTTAGGTTGACCAAACAAAATTGGCACTTCTTCCCAAATTGGCAAAGGTAATTGAGGCAATGATTGTTCGGTTCCATAAATACCTTTTTCGAAAAACGACGAAGGTAAAATAACGATTTTATATAAATGAAATTCTTTTTCGTTATCAGTATAGCCAATATGAGATGCTATATCAGCCGAAACCTGATGACCTAACAAAAAACGAATTATATATTGAATTATTACAGTCATATTGTTTTTTTTTTAAAAATTATGTCGCTATTTCTATAATCTTCAAATCATTTCAACTTCTTTTTACGTTCATGCGAGAATGTTAAAATCATTGCAACTACAAACCCCAACAAAATATCATTTTTCGAAAATAACCCAAAAAAATCTGTTTTTACAGGTTCAAAGTTTGAGAAATACCTTAATAACAGAACAAGTATTATATAAACTACAAATACGCCTAATCCGTATATAAATGGTTTTAATTTTGGATGAATTGTCATTTTGTTTGATTAGATTAAAAAGTTTGAAATGGACTCCAAAGATACAAGAAAAATACAAATCGGGTTTCAAAATATACTAATTTTTGTGATGTGGAGACCATTTTGTTAAATACTGTTTAATGCTGTATTTAGTTCAGTTTGTAACTACTCAGCACCCCTAGAAAAGGATCAATCGTTATTTGCCACGGCAAG
>JACDZH010000125.1 GCA_013426815.1 Paludibacter sp. | reverse complement strand
TTTTTCTACGGTGGGCTAAATTTGTACCCACACAAATTAGGGTAGAACCAAAAAAAATAAACACGATGTTGATGTTCGTTGCAAAGAATGTCAATACAACTCGTTCGATAGACTTTTACACAAAGTTCAGGCTACTGATAAGCAACGTCAGGATTTTTTTACTTTCTACAATCATACCATGGCGCAAAGTGCTTAGCTTACCATGGCGCAGATATATACAGAATTAAACCATGAATTTTGCAAAATTACAGACATTTCAAATCCGTATGCATCTGAGAAGAAGGAAAGTAATATCTCCACGCTTAAATTGTATAAAGATTTAAGAATAAAAGTGCTGGAATCTACTAATCCTTTCGGTATGGCTTTGCGACTTTCAATAGCCGGCAATATTATGGATTATGGTGCAAGCGGTAGTTTTGAAGTTGAACCGACAATACGCAGGGTCCTTGAAAGCGATTTTGCCATTGACCATTCAGTAGAATTGGAAAAACGTATAAAATCCGCCACAAAAATACTTTATTTAGGAGATAACGCGGGCGAAATAGTTTTCGACAAGCTTTTTATTGAAATGATCATGCACCCGCATCTGACTTTTGCGGTACGCGGTTCAAATGTATTGAACGATGCAACGATAGAAGATGCTCAGGAAGTTGGAATTGACCTGGTAGCAGATGTAATCAGCAATGGTTATGATGCTCCTTCTACCGTTTTAAGTGAGTGTAGCACCGAATTTTTAAAAATTTACAACGAAGCAGATTTAATTATTTCGAAAGGACAGGGAAATTTTGAAGGATTGATTGACGAAAACGATCCCCGAATTTTCTTTTTGCTTATGATTAAATGCGATGTGGTAGCTGAAGTTATTGGTGTTGAAAAAGGTAGTTTTGTGGTTTACAATAAGAATTAAATAACAAATATGTTTAATGATTTTCTTACTGGTATTTGAAAAACATAAATTGATAAATATTAAAACATAGAAAATGAAGGTATTAATAATTTTCAACCGTGAACCTTATGACAACACGGACGTAACATGGAACGGACTCAGGCTTGCCGAAACCTTGCGAAAAAATGGACAGGATGTCAGGATATTTCTAATGAATGATTCAGTAGACATGGCAAGGGATGTTTGTAAAGCCCCGGATGGTTACGATCAGGATTTATCGCAAATGCTGAAAAATATAATTGCAAATGGTGTTCCCGTGAAAGTATGTGGAACTTGCATGTCGCGTTGTGGCATTCATAAAAACCACCCCTACTTTGAAGGAGCTGAAAAATCAACAATGAATGCACTGGCAGAATGGGTTGTTGATAGTGATAAAGTTCTAACATTCTGATAATAGAAAATAATTGATGAATTCAAGTTTGGTTTTTATAATTTTTGCTCTTTTTGCCGGGAGTATCGGGAGTGTGGGTTTAGCGAGTTTGCTCTTGTTACTCAAAGATGAAAAATTGCAAAAAATCTCCACCTATTTAACTTATTTGGCAGGAGGCACCCTGCTTGGTGCAGCTTTTATGGGCATGATACCCAATGCATTGAAAATGCTTGAAGCACCTAAAGTGATGCAATTGATTTTGGGTGGAATCCTGTTTTTTTTCTTGTTGGAAAAAATAATTTTGTGGCGAAGTTGTCGAAATAAAGACTGCGAACGGCATTTAGAAGCAGCAGCTCCTATGATTTTGATTGGCGATGCTTTTCATAATGCAATTGATGGAATTGTGATTGCTGCCTCTTTTCTCACCTCAACTGAATTAGGCATTTTTGTAACTTTGTCGGTTGTTTTTCATGAAATTCCACAGGAATTAGGCGATTTTGGGATTTTGCTTAAAAGCGGATTATCAAAGAAAAAAGCTTTGTTTTACAATGCACTATCGGGAAGTTCAGCAATTGTAACAGGGATAATTGCTTATTTTTTTATGCAAGAACTAAAAGCATTTATTCCTTATGCACTCGCTTTTTCGGCAGCCAGTTTTTTATATATTTCCATGGCCGAATTGATTCCTGAAATGCATAAGAAAACAAAAACCCTGGAATCCATATTGCAAATTCTATTAATATTAACAGGAATTTTTATTATTTATCTGATAAAACAAATACATTGAATTCAAAAATTATAGTCGCCATTGCCAGTGGTAAAGGTGGTACAGGCAAAACATTTATCTCGACCAACTTATTCAATTCCTTACAAAAGGCAGGGAAAAGTGTAAGTCTGGTGGATTGTGATGCCGAAGAACCAAACGACAGGGAATTTCTCTCCGGCAATTTTCAAAAGTCATTCGATGTAATGCAAAAAGTGCCGGTTATTGACCAAAACAAATGTACTTTTTGCGGTAAATGCTACGAATATTGCAACTACAACGCCATTTTCTTTTTGGGAGAACAACGGATTATTCGTGTACTCGAAGACCATTGTCATGGTTGTGGCGCTTGCTCGGTGGCTTGCGATTATGGTGCAATTACCGAAAAAGACGATTTACTCGGCTCTGTTGCTCAATATAGTATTTCACCAAGCAGTTTGTTGATTGAAGCACGAATGAAAGTAGGTGTTCATTCGCCAGTGCCCATCATTAAAGCCGCCATTAAATCAGCCAAAGAATCCGAAATTGTTTTACTCGATTCACCTCCCGGAACTTCGTGCCCATTTATACAAACTGTGGCAACGGCACATTATGTGGTACTTGTGACAGAGCCAACCCCATTTGGATTAAGCGATTTAAAACAATCGGTTGAAACCTTAAAAAGTCTTGGTAAACCTTATGGAGTAATTGTAAACCGTTCGGGATTAGGAAATGACGAGGTATATAAGTATATTCAACATGAGAATATTCCACTGCTATTATCCATACCCTTTGATAAAAAAATTGCCTTGGCCTATTCAAATGGTAAATTAGTTAGCAACGAAAATGCTGAATGGGAACTAATATTTAATCAATTATTTAATACGATTCTTGAACAATATGCAAATAGCAGTAATTAGTGGAAAAGGTGGAACAGGGAAAAGTAGTATAAGTGCTGCTTTTGCCACGTTGAAGTCCCATGTAGTGCTTGCCGATTGCGATGTGGATGCAGCCAACTTGTACCTGTTGTTTCACCCTACACACGAAAAAGAAGAAGTTTTTATTTCGGGATTTAAAGCGGTAATTGATAAAGATGTATGCACCAACTGTGGCGAATGTATTTCGTATTGTCGTTTTGATGCAATCGATGAAATTGATGGTGAAGTAGTAATAAATGAAACCTCCTGCGATGGTTGCAAACTTTGTTCGCGTATTTGTCCCGCTGAGGCAATTTCGATGGTTCAGGAAGACAAAAGCCGCATGTATTCGGGCAGTTTCCGCAATGGAAAAATGGTGTATGGATTACTTTCGCCAGGCGAAGAAAACTCAGGACGACTGGTGGATGTTGTGCGCGAAGAAGCTAAAAATATTGCCAGATCCAACGGCATTGATACAATAATAATTGACGGACCTCCAGGTATTGGCTGTCCGGTAATTTCCACCATTACGGGAGTTCATCAGGTGGTTATTGTAACTGAACCAACACTTTCGGGCTTACACGATTTGAAACGCACCATTGAAGTCTGTCTTAAGTTTAAACTCAATATATCAGTTATCATCAATAAATTTGATTTAAATACGGATATGGCAAACAATATTGAAAAGTATTGTAATTCTTTAGATATCAGTGTGATTTCAAAATTGCCTTTCGACAAGGTAGTTGTAGATGCCATGCTTAATTGTAAAAGTGTGGTGGAATATGCGCCTCATTCAGAGATCAGCATTTTACTTGGCAAAGCATTTTCACAAATTTGTAACATAAATTCCTGAT
The DNA here is from genome assembly GCA_013426815.1 of Paludibacter sp. GTDB lineage: Bacteria > Bacteroidota > Bacteroidia > Bacteroidales > Paludibacteraceae > Paludibacter. The sequence goes on along the minus strand of JACDZH010000125.1, from coordinate 5,516 downwards.
AATTAAACATGAATAAAGACGAAATCAGGATGATGCTCGATGAAATACCGCATCCTGCCATCAATCATTCGTTAATAAAACTTGGCATTTTGACTGATATAATTTTTGAAAATCAGATGGTTCATGCCGCTTTTGCCTTTCCGTTTCCAGTTGAGAAAATTCCAATTGCCGAAAGGATAATTCAGTCAGTGGCTATTACACTCGAAAATTTTAATATTGCTTTTAGTTACAGCACAAGAGTAATGACCGAAGTTGAAAAACAAAATTTTCTTATGCTGGAACACGAAGCCTGGAAGGGGCTTTAATCAAGTAAAATCACTTTTAAAATTAAAATATTATGAGCACTAAACGTATTATTGTAATTGGAGGGTCGGCAGCTGGACCCAAAGCAGCTTCGAGGGCACGCCGTCTAGACGAAAATGCAGAGATTACCATTATTCAGAAAGCTTCTGATTTATCGATGGCTTCGTGTGGTTATCCCTATTATGTAGGAGGATTTTTCGATGATCGCAATCAATTACTTTGTTCACCCGCTGGTGTTGTTCGCGATTCAAAATTCTTCTGGAATGCAAAAAAAATTTTTACTCATGTCAATACTGAAGTTACATCCATTCATCCCAAAGCTAAAACAGTTGATTTTGTAAATATTGTTTCAGGCGAAAAAGGCTCAATGGAATACGACAAGCTGATTATTGCAACAGGAGCAACACCACGCAAGCCACCAATTCCGGGAATAGAGCTCGAAGGGGTTACTACACTTCAATCTTTGCCCGATGCCGATTACCTGCGCAAAGTACGCGACGAAGGAAAAATTAAAAAAGCGGTTGTAATTGGCGGCGGTTTAATTGGTATCGAAACCGTGGAAGCACTAAATTTGGCTGGTATTGAAATTACTTTGGTGGAACTATTACCACAATTACTTACTTTTATTGACAAGCACTTAGCCCGTTTGGTCGAAAAATATGTTCAAACAAAAGCCAATGTGATTTTGCAAAATGGCGTAGCTTCATTTTTAGGCGAAAATGGGAAATTAGTCGCTGTAAAACTGAATGATGGTACCGAAATACCTTGCGATTTGGCTGTAGTAGCCATAGGTGTTATCCCAAACAGCAAATTGGCCAAAGAAGCAGGTTTAACAATAGGTGCAACCGGTGGCGTGGTTGTTGATGGCTATATGCAAACTTCGGATACCGATATTTACGCGGTGGGCGATTGCATTGAAATTCCAAACCTGATTACGCATAAACCGGTTCATGCACCTTATGGCGATTTGGCCAACTTACAGGGACGTGTTGCCGGTGAAAATGTAATTCTTGGAAATGTTTCAAAATTTCAGGGAACTATCCAAACCGGAATTTGTAAAGTGTTCGATTATGGTGTGGGCTCAACAGGTTTGTCGGAGCAAAATGCAATAAAAATGGGTTATACCAACATCGAAACTGTAGTAAATGCAAGTCTTGACAAACCCGGATTTATGCATGGCAACCTACTGATTACCAAATTAGTGGTTGAAAAATCTAACGGTTTAATTTTGGGCGCTCAGGTGTTGGGTCCGGGCGATGTAAGCAAACAAGTGGCAATTTGGGCAATGGCTATTAAAGGCAAACTCACTGTTGACGATATGGCCAATGCAGATTTACCTTACGCTCCACCTTTTTCACTCGCTATCGACCATAGTATTGCAACTGCACATATTATGCAAAACAAGCTTAAAGGCTTCTTTAAAGGTATATCGGCGGAAGAGTTGAAAAACAAATTAAACGCTAAAGAATCCATGCTTTTACTGGATGTACGTAATCCGGACGAATACGAACAAATGCGCATTGGTGTAGGTGAAAAGCTTATTCCACTTGGACAGCTTCGTAAACGCCTCGAAGAGCTGCCTGAAGATAAGAATACCGAAATTATTACCTGGTGTAAAATTTCATTGCGTGGTTACGAAGCCGCATTAATACTTCAGTCCAATGGATATACGAATGTTAAAGTACTCGAAGGCGGCATTATGGTGTGGCCATGGACAAGAGAAAAATAATCAATTTATAATAACAATAATTTAATAAAACTCCTATGACCAAATTTTCCCGATTGATTTTTTGGATTTGGACAAACATAGGGATGATGAGTGATTTTACAAACCTATCTCTATTCCCCTTCTTCCTACCTCTCCATTTGGAGAGTCCCGATAGCAGTCGGGAGGGGTGAGGTCTGGGTTAGGGAGCTAATTGTTATTAAATGAAAATTGCAGTACCAACAAAAATAGGAAACCAAATTGATAGTCATTTTGGACATTGTGAATTTTACAGTATTTTTACCATTAAAAAAAACAAAGTAGTAAACAAACAAATCTTTCAATCACCTCTGGGTTGCGGTTTTAAATCGGATATTGCATACGATTTAGCTAAAATGGATGTACACATTATGCTTGCCGGAGGTATTGGTAACGGTGCAATAAATAAATTGGCTGAGCAAAAAATAGAAGTGATTTGCAATTGCAATTGCAAAGGCGATGTGGATGTACTTGTGAATGAATTTCTATTTGGAAATATTCAGGATGGAGGCTCCAATTGTGCTACGCACGAACTCGAAAAAGAAGGACACAATTGCAGTCATAATTAAATTTTTTGTTAAATATTGTAGAATTAAATTGGATTTTAATTAACACAATTACTCAGCCCCACAACCACTGTTTATCCAGATTATTATCACATAGGAGTTTTAGTGTATCTTTAACTGTTAGTTTATAAAACAGAATTTCTATTTTTATATTTATCAAAACTTTAACACCATTATTAAAAACAATATAGTTGTAATAACATCTTGAAGGGTGCTGAAGTAAAAAAATACACATATTAATTGAATATTTCTTGGAACATATATATCAGAACAGACAAAACGCAAAACATAGTGTAATAATCTATTAGTTATTCAATTTTATTGTTAAATTTTTTAAATTTTATTTATTATGGGAAGACAAGCAATTAAAGTCTCATCGGTAGATGTTGACAAACTTTTAAGTATGCTGAATGCTGCACTTTCTGAAGAATGGTTAGCATATTATCAATACTGGATTGGTGCCCGACTCATGGAGGGTCCAATGCGAAGTGAAGTAGAACCTGAACTATTATTACATGCCAATCAGGAATTGGGTCATGCATTATTAGTAGTTAATAGGATTATACAACTGGGAGGAACTCCAGTAATCAATCCAACAGACTGGACAAAATTGGCTCGATGTAGCTATGAAGAACCTTCAGACCCTTACATTGAAGTAATTTTGGAACAAAACCTCCAGGGAGAAAGATGTGCTATTGAACGTTATCAGGAAATTGCAGATTTTACCAATGGCAAGGATCATAGCACACATCAAATGGCTGTAGCTATTTTAAATGAAGAGTTAGAGCACGAAAACGACATTGAGGACTGGCTGGCTGATATTAAAAGAATGAAAGAGGAATTTAAAAAACTAAGGATGTAATTTTCATTTTAACTTATTGTTTAATTACTTTTTATCTCTTCTTTGGAGTGATAAAGAGTACTTTTTGATACTCAATGATTTCACACGATTATCAATTTCGGGTCTTGTATCCCGATACCGACCAGATGGGTACCATGCATCATGCAAATTACGTAAAATACTATGAAGCAGCTCGTTGGGAGTTGTTTCGTAGTATTGGAGTACCCTATAGTTCAGTGGAAGCAGTAGGTGTTATGTGTCCTGTTATCAGCATGAATTTTAAGTTTATTAGAACTACTCATTACGATGAATTACTTACGGTTAAGACTACTATTAAAGCAATAAAAGGAGTTCGTATTTGGTTCGAATACAAGTTGTATAATGAACAAAACGAGTTGATTAACGAAGCTGAAACAGAATTGGCTTTTGTGGGTTTAAATAACTGGAAACCGTGCAAAGTGCCGGAGTTTTTACTTAAAGCCATTGAAGAAAACAAGCAATAAATTCGTGTAAAAAAAGTATTTTCGATGAATATTAAATTAAAAAAACTGAATGCAGTCGTTTATCTGATTTTGGCATTTTTATGCCTGACACCTTTTGTAACTGCACCATTGGCTTTGTTTTTGGGACTAGTTTTTGCTTTGACCTTAGGCACTCCTTTTCCGTCATTTAATAAACAAGCTTCAAAGTATTTACTTCAGATTTCAGTTGTAGGATTGGGATTTGGTATGAATTTGCAGGATGCATTAAAAGCCGGAGCAGATGGTATAATTTTCACACTTTTTTCGGTAGTAAGTGTTATGTTTTTTGGATTATTGATAGGTAAATGGTTGGGAATAGCCAAAGTACCAACTTATTTAATTGCCTCAGGAACTGCTATTTGTGGGGGAAGTGCCATTGCAGCTGTTGTACCAATTGCAAAAGCCAACGAAAGTGAAATGTCGGTGTCCTTAGCTACTGTTTTTGTGTTGAATGCAGTTGCATTGTTTCTTTTTCCTTTATTGGGACATTGGTTTGGATTAACCCAGCATCAGTTTGGCTTATGGGCGGCAACTGCCATTCACGATACCAGTTCTGTTGTTGGTGCAGGTGCTAGCTTTGGCGAAGAAGCACTTAAAGTGGCAACAACCGTAAAACTTGCACGCGCTTTGTGGATTATTCCACTTTCAGTTTTTACTTCGATTTATTTTAAGTCGAAAGGAGATAAAATTGCTATTCCGTGGTTTATCTTGTTTTTTATCATTGCCATGATTTTGAATAACTACCTCCATTTACCAAAATCTTTTACCCACGATATAGTTTCAGTTTAGCGCCAGATTTTAACACTGACTTTGTTTTTTATCGGCTCCGGATTGTCACGCACTATCATTAAATCAGTTGGAGTGAAACCTCTTGTATTGGGAATTGTTTTGTGGTTTTTATTACAGTTATTAGCTTGACATTTATCTATTTAGCCTACTAAAATAATGAATGAAAACGAAATTCAAATACGGGTTACAAAAGCCGTTGAAATTTTTGAACAAGGCTATAACTGTTCCCAAGCAGTGTTTATGGCTTTTAGCGATAAATATGGAATTGACACTGAAACTGCCTCAAAACTAGGCACTTCGTTTGGTGGCGGAATGGGACGGCTTCGTGAGGTGTGTGGCGCAGTAAGTGGCATGTTTTTAGTATTAGGTATGGAGTTTCCTTGTACCGATACCAAAGATAAAGCCTCCAAAAACCTGAACTACAAAATGGTACAAAAAACAGCAAATGTTTTTAAGGCTGAAATGGGTTCGTATATTTGTGCCGATTTACTTAAAATAAAGCACCTTCCTCAAAACCCCGAATCATCGGAACGCAACGAAGCATATTATAAATCAAGACCTTGTATAAAATGTGTAAGGTTAGCGGCTGAGATTGTTGGAAAAGAAATTTCAAGTGTTTAAATTTTTTATACTTTCTTTTTAGTAAAAATTTCTTTTTAAATTTAACCAATTTTGCAGCTATCCATCCATAAGCTTTTAATTTTCAACCACTTCATTTTTTAAAATTTGTGGTTTGGGCACTACTGATTTTT
>JACDZH010000124.1 GCA_013426815.1 Paludibacter sp. | reverse complement strand
TTTAAGAATCACGCTGAATAACAGCGATATATAATATTAATCGAAATAAAGTCTAGTATATAAAATTCAAAATACTTAACCAACCAACATCCTCCTTTGAATTGGGGATAAAACATAAGACGTATATGTTAGATCAGTCAAAAGCAGATAAAATTACTTCCGACTTACTAAGATCAATCCGCTTGAATAAAAGTTTCATGATTTGGATGGGTTTTTTAAGTATTTCTTTAATTATATGTTTAGGAGCTTATGTAATGCAGTTAAAAGACGGTTTAATTGTTACAGGTTTGCGGGATTACGTTTCGTGGGGAATGTATATTTCTAATTTTGTGTTTTTTGTAGCTACAAGTTTAATTGGAATGTTAATTAGTGCTGTATTGGGACTTTCCGGTGCTAAATGGGCATCACCTTTAGCCCGCATTGCCGAGATTATTGCTCTTGCTTTTGCTGCAGTTGCAGGTTTGGTAATCATTTCGGATATGGGACACCCCGAAAGACTATTAAATGTTTTTATTTATGGTCGGGTTCAATCACCAATTTTATGGGATATTACTGTTGTGACTATGTATGTTGTTATCAGTGCATTGTTTCTTTATATTCCATTAATTCCAGATTTAAAAATTTGTCATGATAAAATTGACAGGATTCCTAAAATTCAAAGAAATATTTATAAAATATTATCGTTGAATTGGAACGGATCTTTAGAACAAGAAAAAATTTTAAAACAATTAACCAGAATTTTAGCAATATTGATTATACCAGTTGCAATGGCTATTCATACTGTAACATCGTGGTTGTTTGCAAGTACTTCGAGGGTAGGTTGGGACTCTACAATTTTTGGACCTTACTTTGTAACTGGTGCTTTTGTTTCGGGTACAGCAGCGGTAATAATAGCAATGTTTTTTTATCGAAAAAACTATAAACTGAAAGACTATATTACAGATTTTCATTTTGACAAAATGGGAAAACTATTAGTTCTGGTTTGTTTAATTTATCTTTATTTTAATTTGAACGAGTTTATGGTACCTGGATATAAAATGAAAAAATTTGATTCTATACATATACGCGATCTATTTGAAGGAAGTCATTCATTATTGTTTTGGTCAGTTCAGATTTTTGGGTTAGTTTTACCAATAATTTTACTAATTTACCACAAAATGAGAAAGCCAAAACCCATGCTGATTATTGCAATTTTTGTGATAATTGGAGCATGGTTTAAAAGGTATTTAATAGTAATTCCAACAATGGAACATCCCTATTTGCCAATTCAGAATGTACCTTTAAACTTTAAAATATATACACCCACTTTGATTGAAACACTTGTAAGTATTGCTCCAATAATTTTAGTTCTACTTATAATTACCATTTTATCGAAGGTAATTCCGATAATTCCTATTCATGAAACTATTGAAAACCTAGAAGAAACAAAATAATGAATTTGATTATGCTTAGGAAAAAGATCAATTTAAAAGTCTCAATCACATTTATAATTGTAGCCCTGTTTTTTTTAAATTCAGATGCTCAGACTTGGAATGTACCAGCAGATTTAAAAGCCAAAAATAGTAATCTTAAGTTTGATGATGCTGCCTCAAAAGATGGTGAAGCAATTTATACTAAAAATTGTGTATCATGTCATGGTAATCCGGGTAAAGGTAATAATTTGGTAACAATGAATCCTATTCCTCCCGATTTATCAGGAGCTAAAACACAGGGACTTACCGATGGTGAATTGTTTTATATTCTTACTTCTGGTAGGGCGTTGATGCCTTCATTTAAGCAAATTTTACCTGAAGTAGATAGATGGAAAGCAATAGCATATATTCGCAGTTTTAATAAGTCTTACGTGCAGGTACTTTCAAAATTTGATGATTCCAAAAGTAAACTTGTTAAAGTTAATATTACTTTTAACGATAAAACCAATATGTTAAGAGTTGATGTAAAAGCCAATGAAAAATCAGGTGTTGTATTGTTAAAAGATGCAGAGATACTATTATTTGTTAATAGATATTTTGGAAAGTTGCAATTAGACAAAACACTTCGTACAAATAATGAAGGAATTGCAATTTTTGAATTTCCAAAGGATCTTCCAGGAGATAAAAATGGTAATGTTGACATAGTTGCAAAAGTAACTGATCAAGTTTACGGTGAAATAGAATCATTAACAAAACTGAAAATTGGTGTTCCAACCGATAAACCTAGTTTGACAGAACAACGATCAATTTGGAATGTTCTTACAAAAGCTCCAATTTGGCTAATTATTACTTATCTTTCCTGCGTTCTGTTTGTAACAGCCTGTTTATTATATGTTTTATACGGATTATATAAAATAAAAAATAGTAAGTAACCATTAAAATAAGAATTATGAAAAAAATAGCAACTATTGGACGTATTTTATTTGCCATTCCATTTGGCATAATGGGGTTAAACCATTTTTTGATGACTAAAATTTTTCTTGAACAAATTAAAACCTCTTACATTCCTGGCGAAGCATACACAATATTGATTACAGGTATTCTATTAATAGTTGCCAGTATAAGTATATTATTAAATAAAAATTTAAAAACTGCTTGCTTTTGGCTGGCAGGTTTGTTATTAATATTTATTTTAACAATTCACATACCTGGTTTGTTTACATCAAATTGGGAAGTAGCTTTGATTCAACTCTTGAAAGATACAGGATTAATGGGCGGTGCTATAATGATAGCAGTTTATTCCGATTCCCAAAAAGACGAAAATATAATAAAATAAATACCGTGAAAAATAAATATATTCTTGCAATTATTTTTTGTTTTACTCTAAATATAAGTTCAAGTTCACAGGTTGATCAATTTTCGGAAGTGGGTATTGTGGAACATCTAGGTAGCACAATTCCTTTGGATCTTAAATTTGTGAATGAAAAATTTGAAACAGTAACTCTTAGGCAACTCATCAATAAACCAACCATTTTGTCTTTTGTATATTTCGATTGTCCAGGATTATGTAGCCCTCTTTTAGAGGGTTTAGGTAGTGTTATTCAGAAGTCAGATTTTAAATTAGGACTAGATTATCAGATAATTACGATAAGTTTTAATTTTAGAGACACACCCGAAAAAGCAAAAATAAAAAAGAAAAGGTTTGTTGATAAATACTCGAAAGGGAAAGGTGAAGGTTGGATTTTTCTTACGACTGACAGCCTCACAATTTTTAAAATTACGGATGCTACCGGTTTTAAAACCAAAGCTGTAGGACTCGATTTCGTTCATCCTTCAGCTATTATTGCTATCAGTCCACAAGGAATGATTACAAGGTATCTTTATGGGATAACATTTTTGCCAATAGATTTTAAAATGGCAATTGTTGAAGCAAATAAAGAGCAACCTAGAACGTCTATTCAAAAAATTATGATGATTTGTTATTCGTATGATCCTGAGAATAGACGATTTGCTTTAGATGTAACAAAAATAACAGGTTTTATAATTGTATTTTTCATCCTTGTTTTTATTTTAATATATTTAATCAAACCCAAAAAAAAGAATAAAAAATAAAAGATAATGAGTAACGGAACAAGCAAAATTGAATACGTAAGTTATCTTGAGCATCAAGGTAAATATGAAGGTATTTTCTCCTGGATTTTTGCCACCGATCATAAAAGAATAGGATTGCTTTATATGTATGCAATTATAACATTCTTTTTTATAGGAGCAATATTAGGGCTGCTAATGAAGATTGAGTTGATAGCTCCTGGAGAAACAATTATGAAACCGCAGGTTTATAATGGTGTCTTTACACTTCATGGAATATTAATGATTTTTATGGTAGTTATTCCGGGTCTTTCGGCAGTTTTTGGAAATTTCTTTTTACCAATTTTAATTGGAGCAAAGGATGTGTCATTTCCGAAACTTAATCGATTTTCGTGGTGGATTTTTATTGCCGGAAGTATTATGGCAGTTGCTTCCCAACTAATGAAAGATGGACCACCTGATACAGGTTGGACATTTTATGCACCTTACAGCACTTCTACGGGCACAAATGTTATAATGGCTACTGCAGCTGCTTTTGTTTTGGGTTTTTCATCAATTTTGACAGGTTTAAATTTTATTGTCACCATACATCAAATGCGTGCTCCTGGTATGAAATTTTTTAATATGCCATTATTTCCATGGGCACTTTATGCTACAGCTTGGATTCAGTTACTTGCAACTCCGATAATTGGGATAACACTTTTAATGTTAATTGGTGAACGTTTGTTTGCTATCGGCTTTTTTGATCCAACTCTGGGGGGTGACCCATTGTTATTTCAACATTTATTTTGGATTTATTCTCATCCTGCAGTTTATGTTATGATACTACCTGCAATGGGAGTTATTACAGAAATAATACCTACTTTTTGCCAAAAGCAGATTTATGGTTATAAAGCAATTGCAATTTCAAGTTTAGCAATTGCAGGTGTTGGTTTCTTAGTTTGGGGACACCACATGTACACATCGGGAATGAGTGAAAATGCACGTTGGTTTTTCTCTTTACTAACTTTTATTGTGGCAGTACCTAGTGCAATTAAAGTTTTTAACTGGATATCGACCATGTATAAAGGTTCAATTGATGTTAAACCACCATTTCTTTATGCACTTTCATTTATTTTCCTTTTTATAATTGGAGGTACAACTGGATTACTACTTGGCTCTGTAGCCACAAATGTACAGGTACACGATACTTCTTTTGTAGTAGCACATTTCCATTATATTGTATTTGGTGGAATGGGTTTTGCTTTTTTTGCCGCTATTCACTATTGGTTTCCAAAGATGTATGGTAAAATGTATGATTATAAGCGAGCAAATATTGCTTGGGGTATTATTTTCTTAGGATTTAACTTATTATATTTTCCTCAGTTTATAATTGGTATTGAAGGTATGCCAAGAAGATATTTTGATTATCCGATACAATTTCAAACATCACAAATTATTTCGTCAATTGGTGGTTTTATATTAGTAAGTGGTTTAATTTTAATGGTTTTCAATCTTATACAAGGAGCAAGAAAAGGCAAGCTGGCACCGGCTAACCCTTGGAATGGTTCTACCCTAGAATGGCAAATTCCTTCACCTCCATCATTGGAAAATTTTGATGAAGAACCGGTTATAAAGAAAAATCCATACTATTATAAATAGAATTCCTTGACCCAATTGAATTAAAGTTGTTCATTTAATTTTTTAAAATAAAGAAAAAGTGTTATTTAATACTAACTAATTCCCCATTAAGGGGTTATGGATTTCATATGAGCGAAAATAAATTACATATTGAAGAACATAGAGATGACGAGGCATCGAAACTTGGAATGTGGCTCTTTATTTTTACAGAATTACTCTTGTTCGGAGGATTATTTTTGGTTTATTCAATTTTTCGAGCACAGTATACAACTTCATTTCACGAAAGTAGTTTAGAGTTAAGTGTTACCATTGGCGCAATTAATACCATTGTGCTTCTTTTTAGTAGTATGACCATTGCCATGGCATTGTCTGCTATTCAAAAGAACAATAAAAAACTTGCTTTAATATTAATTGGTATTACATTATTTTGTGCAGCCATCTTTTTATTCAATAAATATTTTGAATGGGGAGCTAAAATTGAACATGGTTTATATCCAGGGTCTACTTTAATGACACTTCTTGATAGAGGTCATTTGTTGTATTTTAGTCTATATTTTTTTATGACTGGGCTGCACGCATTACATATTGTCATTGGTATGATACTTTTAATAGTTTGTTACTTTAAGGTTAAAAGTCAAAATATAAATAATCAGAACTATGTATTGTTAGAAAACGGAGCTTTATATTGGCATCTTGTAGATTTGATATGGATTTTCCTTTTCCCTTTAATTTATCTGATAACCTGAAAAAATTTTGAAAATGGCAAATAATAGTTCTCATACAACAGAATATGTAGTATTAGCAAGGGTTTTGCTTCTACTTATGTTTCTAACTATTCTGACAATAAGTATCACATCATATCATTTAGGTGCTTTTACAGTGGCAATTACACTACTTATTGCAGGGACAAAAGGCTATCTTGTATTATCTTATTTCATGCACCTGAAGTACGAAAGTTTGTTACTTCGTATTTTAGTCGGGATGGTTTTTGTTCTTTTTGCATTAATTATTGTCATCACCTTTATTGATTATGCTTATCGTTAAATTTTTTTTTGTCTATATTAATTGATAATTTAAACACGCAACTATATTATGTTCAGTAACGCATCAAATTTTGTGCACGGTGTTGATTTAGCATTTTTTATTATTACGGGAATATCCTTGTTTTTTCTGATAACACTGACAGCAATGATGATTTTTTTTGTTGTTAAATACAACAAAAAAAAAGGTATACCTGCTGTTCAAATTAAAAATAATTCTTTATTGGAAATTACATGGATAACCATTCCAATGATTTTGGTATTGTATATGTTTTATATAGGTTGGGAAGGATTTATACCTATGCGACAGGCTCCAAAGGATGCGATGGAAGTTAAAGCAATTGGTCAAATGTGGAAATGGACATTTGAATATAAAGGAAATAAGCAATCCGATACGTTGGTGTTGCCTATCCATAAAGCTGTTAAAGTAAATCTAATATCAAAGGATGTACTCCATGGTTTTTTTATACCATCCTTCAGGATAAAAGAAGATGTTGTTCCTCAAAAAAATAATTATTCATGGTTTATACCCGGCGAACTTGGCGATTTCGATTTGTATTGTACTGTGTATTGTGGGGTAAATCATTCATTTATGACTTCAATTGTAAGAATTGTTAGTCAGAATGACTATGATAAATGGTTGGCTACACTAAATGAAAAAAAACCTGATATTGATAATAAGGGATATAAAGTTCTGGAGAAAAACGGTTGTTTTACTTGCCATACCAAAGACGGAGGTAAATCTGTTGGTCCAAGTTTTGAAAGTCTTTATGGTTCTACAATTGAAGTAGCAACAAACGGTACATCTCGTAAACTTGTAGTAGATAGTGCTTATATAGTCTCATCGATAATAGATCCTAATAAAGATATTGCCGTAGGTTACCCTCAAGGGATTATGAAATCGTATAAAGGCATTGTAAAGGAAGAAGAATTTAAACTCATCAATGATTATTTAAAGTCGATAAAATAGTGTTAAGTCTTCTAACAACAGTATTTGCCTTGATAAAATACAAGGTTTCCATGGCAGTAACTTTTACTGCCATTACTGGTTATATTGTATTTACCAGTTATATAGACTTCGGGATTATCAAATTAGCTTTGGCTATATTTATTTTAGCAGGTGGATCCAGTGCATTAAATGAATATCAGGAACGAAAGTACGATGCCAAAATGGATAGGACAAAAAACCGACCTATTCCTTTCGGAAAAATATCTCCTAACAACGCTCTTTTAGTTTCTGTTTTACTTATCTTATTGGGAGTTATTTTACTATACTCTTTTTTTGGATTGATAACAGCCTTATTGGGTTTATTTAATATCTGTTGGTATAATCTGTTGTACACCAATCTAAAGCAACTTACATCTTATGCTGTTGTTCCAGGTTCGTTGGTTGGTGCAATACCGGCATTTATGGGGTGGACAGCCGGTGGCGGATTTGTTTTTGAATCTACGATTGTATTTATTGCTTTTTTTCTATTTATCTGGCAAATACCACATTTTTGGTTGTTGATGCTAAAATATGGAAATGAATACGAAAAGGCAGGATTCCCAACAATCAATCAGCATATACAGCCCGAAAATTTGAAGATAATTATTTTTTCGTGGATAGTAGCTACTTCATTATCGTCATTCTTGGTTCCTGTGTTTCTTACCGAAATGTCTTTCCCCTTGCTTTTCGCTATTTTGGTCTTGAATATAATATTTATCAGTATTTTTGCTAAAATTTCATTTGGAAAAGTGGAAGAGTTAAATTTCAAGAAGTCTTTTATAAGCATAAATATTTATATGCTTGTTTTTATGATAACACTTATCATTTATCATTTATCAATCCAATAAATATCTAATTATCAAATAATTGAAGATAACCAAAAAAAAATAATTTTGTGATAATCTGTCAATTTTGTGTGCAAATACCAGCTTTTCAGGCATACTCAGATTTGAAGAAATAATTTATTTGTCTGGGGTCTTATTATTGTTGATTACAGTATTTCCTTTTTCGATAAAAAGAGTTTGAGTGGGGAATGCAAATTGCAGTCCGGCCTCATTGAATGCCCGAAGAATCTCAGTATTTACTTGCGAAGGTGTTTCCATTACATCTGCTGGCTTCTTAATGAAATAAACAAAAGTAATGATTAATGCATACTCTGTAAAATCGGTAAAAGCTACTACCAAATCTTTGGAATCAACATTTTTCACCTTCTTTGGAATATCTTTTAGAATAGACATAGCTTCATCCATTTTTTTTGGTGAAGTTTTATAGGTTAGCGACAGTTTCATCAAAATTCGTCGCATAGGTTCGTTGGAAATATTTTCGACTGAAGCCTCTACAATTTTGTAGTTTGGAATTGTTACTATCCTTTTCTCGAGGGTACGAATTCGTGTACTTCGAATACCAATATCTTCGACAAAACCATCGAATCCGTCAACTTTTATACGGTCACCAATTCGAAATGGACGGTCGGTGAAAATGGTAAATCCTCCAAAAATATTTTTCAAAGTATCCTGTGCAGCCAAAGCAAAAGCCAAACCTCCAATACCTAATCCAGCTATCAAAGTCCCTACATTTACCCCAACATTATTAAGTGCCATAACAATTCCGATAGCCCAAATAACAGCCAATAATGTACGGCGAATGATAGACATCAAATGATTATCAATTCTTTTATGTTCGCTTTGTTCTACCTGAGGAACAAGATATTCTTCGATTAAAGCATTGACCAGGCGGGCAATAAACCACGTGATATTAACCACAATCAGAACACGAAATGATTTTGCAATCAAAGTTTCAAGAGATATTCCTAAATCGAGACGTTTTGCTGCAATCCAAATTGCAAAAAGTGCAATTCCAAGTAATATAGGAGCCTCGAGCATTTTAAAAAGAATATCATCAAGTCGATTATTTGTTTTTGCTGTGAGCTTTTGAATAACATGTTTATTCAGCAAAACAATACATTTGTTGAGTAAAATAGCTCCCAGAATAATGACCAGCGATATTAACCAATCTTGGAGCGAGTTTCCGATAAAAGTTTGTTCAAGCATATTTTTTAAATGAGTTTAAAGATTTGAAGAGTTTGAAAAGTTTGATGATTTTACAATATTTAGTTAGGGTCTGCTGTTAAACTCAGACTACGTTTATATATAAAATTTGACGAGAATCTTCTGTTTGTTTTATAATTTCTATTTGTCTAAAAATATGTAACTACTCAGCACCCCTAGAAAAGGATCAATCGTTATTTGCCACGGCAAG
>JACDZH010000123.1 GCA_013426815.1 Paludibacter sp. | reverse complement strand
AGAAAAAAGCGACGCCAGACAACCCTTACCCACTCAATATAGCGAGGAGCCAAAATGATTGAGGTAATGATCCTCGATTATTGCGGGCAGGCGGCGGTTTAAATTGCTGAACCAACCGCGATGATGCCTTCCGCCGCCGCTCTAACCGCTTCTCAACCCGAACCATCTTTCCAGGCGGACACCTAACCCCATGAACGAATCAGCCAAATTCAATCCCGTCGTCAGCTTCCTTTGGGCGATTGCCGATCTGCTCAATGGCGCTTTCAAGAAGAGCGAGTTCCAGAAGATCATCCTTCCCTTCACAGTGTTGCGCCGTCTCGACTACGCACTGGAGGCGACCAAGGCCAAGGTGTTGGAGACCTAGCACACGCTGAAAGAAAAGGGTCTTGAGAACCGCCACGGGCAGTTGTGCCGCGCAGCCGGTTACGCCTTCTACAACACCTCGAAGTTCAACTACGAGAGCCTCCTGCACGATGACGCCAACCTGGCCCTGAACCTCCGGCAGTATGTGATGGGCTTCTCGCCCAATGTCCGCGAGATCTTTGCCGCCTTCAACTTCGACGACACCATCCGCGACCTCAACAGGGTCAACCTGCTCTACCTGCTCATGGAGCGGTTCAACGAGAAGAGCAAGGTAGATCTCCGCCCCGCGTCCATGTCCAACCACGCGATGGGCTATGTATTCGAGCACCTGCTCCGCAAGTTCAACGAAGCCCTCAACGAAAACCCCGGCGAGCACTTTACGCCCCGCGATGCCATCCGCCTGATGGTGGATCTCGTACTGATGCTCGACACCACGCTGTCAGGCACCGAGGGCGTGGCCCGCACGGTCAACGACTGTTGCTGCGGCACGGGCGGAATCCTCTCCATCACCAAGGAACACATCCAGCAGATCAACCCCCAAGCCAAAGTATTCCTCTACGGCCAGGAGTTGAATCCCTTCACCTGGGGTATCGCCTGCGCCGACATGCTGATTCTTGATCCCGAGGGCAAGGACGCCGAAAATATCAAGAAGGGCAGCACGCTCTCCGACGATCAGTTGGCAAACAAGCGCTTTGACTACCAGTTCGTCAATCCTCCCTACGGCTACGAGTGGAGCAAGGACGACGCGGCGGTAAGAGACGAGGCGGCACGAGGCTTTGATGGCCGCTTCGGGGCCGGGCTGCCACGCAAGTCCGATGGCCAGATGCTCTTCTTGCAGCACTTCATTGCGAGGATGAACGACCCAGAGGAATCGCAGAGCTACATCGGCATCATCATGAACGGTTCGCCGCTCTTCACCGGCGGTGCTGGCTCGGGCGAATCGGAAATACGCCGCTGGATCTTTGAGAACGACTGGCTTGAGGCCATCGTTGCCCTACCGCAGCAGATCTTTTACAACACCGGCATCAGCACCTACATCTGGCTCCTCAGCAACCGTAAGCCAGCCTCACACCAGGGCAAGGTCATGCTGGTGGACACCTCGGGCGAGCAGTTCTGGTCTGGCATCAAGAGCCTCGGCAGCAAACGCCGCGAGATTACCGACACCCACAAGCAGAAGATCCTCAGGCTGGTCAAGGCCCGCAAGGAAGGGTCGCATCTGAAGATTTTCGACACCACCGATTTCGGCTATCGTGAGATCAAGGTGCTGCGTCCGCTGAAACTGCGCTTCGAGGTCAACGCAGAGTCGCTCGCCCGTATCGACACGCAAGCGGCCTTCAAGAATCTGGCGATGAGCAAGAAGAAAGATGCTGCCGAGCGGAAGATTGATGAACTAGAAGGCCTCGCCATGCAGGACGAGATCCGCGCCGCCCTGCAAACCCTCGCGGGCAAGACCTGCACCAGCCGCGACAAATTCACCGCCGCACTGGAGGCCGCGCTCAAGAAGGCGGGCTTGAAGCTCAAGGCTCCCGTGCTCAAAGCCATTCTGGCTGGCATCGGCGCGCGCGATGAGACCGCCGAGATCTGCCGCGACAGCGACGGCAACCCCGAGCCCGACACCGACCTCAACGACACCGAGAATGTGCCGCTCAAGGAAAAGATTGAGGCCTACTTTGCCCGCGAGGTAAGGCCGCATGTCCCCGATGCGTGGATTGATCCCGCCTATTGCGATGCTAAGGACGGCCAGGTGGGCAAGGTCGGCTACGAGATCCCGTTCAACCGGCACTTCTATGTCTTCCACCCGCCGCGCCCCCTGAGCGTCATCGATGCCGACCTGAAAGCCGTCACCGACCGCATCCTCACCCTCATAGGAGGGCTGACCCAATGAGCTACCCGCGCTATCCAAAATACAAGGCAAGCGGGGTGGAATGGCTCGGGGATGTGCCGGAGGGGTGGGAGGTGAAGCGGCTAAAACACAACGTACGGCTACTGACGGGAAAGACGGATCGAAGGGATCATCCCGTTGCTTTGGAAAACATTGAAGGATGGTCTGGCAGATTCATTCCAACGGAAACCGCGTTTGAGGGCGAAGGCGTTGCCTTTGATACTGGAGACATTCTGTTTGGAAAATTACGCCCCTACCTCGCAAAAGCCTATCTCGCCGGATTCTCTGGTGAGGCGGTCGGCGACTTCCACGTTATGAGGCCTTCAGTCAGTATCGACGGTCGTTTCGCGCAATATCAAATCCTCAATCGTGAATTTATCGCGATCGTAGATGGCTCAACCTTTGGCTCAAAGATGCCACGCGCCAGTTGGGAGTTCGTTGGCGGGATGAAGGTGACAAAGCCCCCACTCGCCGAGCAAACCGCCATTGCGGAGTTTCTGGACCGGGAGACGGCGAAGATTGATGATCTGGTGGCCGAACAGCGGCGGCTGATGGAACTGCTGAAAGAAAAACGTCAGGCCGTCATCTCCCACGCCGTCCCCAAAGGCCTCAAGCCCCATGCCCCCATGAAGCCTTCCGGCATCGAATGGCTCGGCAATGTGCCGGACGGGTGGGTAATAGGTAAGCTCGGTTACGCGTGCAAATTGAATGGAGGATTTGCATTCGCGGCTGGTGATTTTGGAACCGACGGAGTTGCGGTCGTCAAAATGAACAATCTAAAGCGAGGGATACTGGATTTATCGGAGGCGGCTCGCATTCCTGAATCTAGCTGCAACGAAAGTGTGTCTCTTTTGGAAGGTGATTTGGTCTGGGGTATGTCGGGCAGCACAGGCGAAACGGGAAGCTTGGGTAACTTTGCCCGAGTTCAAGCAGCCGACCTCCCCTGCCAGCTCAACCAACGTGTCGGAAGATTCAAACCCGATTCCTCAAAGCTAGATCTGGACTTCATCGAACAGGTGATTCAGACGCCTTACTTCTATGAACAAATCATGCTTCTTGTGACGGGCACTGCTCAATACAACGTAAGTTCTGAGCAAGTGCAGTCATGCATCTTCGCGCTACCTTCGCTATCCGAGCAGACTGTCATCGTCGAGTTTCTCAAAACCGAAACCGCCAAGTTTGACACCCTCACCGCCGAAGCGCAACGCGCCATAGATCTGCTACAAGAACGCCGCACCGCGCTGATCTCCGCTGCCGTCACTGGCCAAATTGATGTTCGCCAACAACCAAGGAACTAGCCATGCCTAAAATCACGTCCGAATTCGCCTTTGAACAACACATCGAGGATGTCCTGCTAAACCAGCATGGCTTCTTCTCCGCCAAGCAGGAGGATTACGACAAGGCCCTGTGCCTGCGGCCTGAGACGGTCATCTCCTTTATCCGCGCCACGCAAACGAAGAAATGGGCCGACTACTGTGAGTTGGTCGGCGATCTGGACCAGGCCAAGCGAAATCTGCTCAAACGCATCAATGAGGTGGTGGACAAGGAAGGCACGCTGCACGCCCTGCGCAAAGGCTTCGATATCCACGGCGGCGGGCATTTTGACATGTGCTACTTCGAGCCCACTAACCCTGTGGCCGAGGAGAGTCGTCGGCTGTATCAGGAAAACCTGCTGCACCTCCAGCGGCAACTGAAGTTCTCCGAAGCAGACGAGAAGTCGCTCGACTTGGGCATATTCCTCAACGGCCTGCCCATCTTCACTATTGAGGTGAAGAACCAGATCTCCGGGCAAAATGTGATTCACGCGCGGAAGCAATACAAGGACACACGGAACCCCAAGGAGCCGCTGTTCCGCTTCAAGCGCTGCCTCGCCCACTTCGCCGTGGACAACGACCTGGTCTATGTGGCCACCGAACTTGCCGGGGCCAAGACCCAGTTCCTACCCTTCAACCAAGGCCACGACGGTGGCGCTGGCAATCCGCCCTGCAAGATCGGCTATGCGACCAGCTACCTGTGGCGGGAGGTTTGGCAGAAGCCTCGCATCCTCGACCTGATCCAGCGCTTCATCCGCGTGGTGGATGTGCTGGACGACAAGGGCAAGAAGACAAACAAACAGCGACAGATCTTCCCTCGCTTTCACCAACTGACCTGTGTCCGCGAACTGGGAGCCGATGCCCAGAAGCACGGGGCGGGATGGCGTTACCTCAACCAGCACAGCGCGGGCAGCGGCAAGACCAACTGCATAGCCTGGCTGGCCAACAGCCTCGCCACCCTGCACACGCCGGACGGCAAGCCGGTGTTCAGTTCGGTGATCGTAATCTCCGACCGCCGGGTCATCGACCGCCAGTTGCAACGCACCCTGAAGCAAGTTGTCGAGACCCCTGGCATGCTGGTCAACATATCCGCTGATGACGGCATGACCTCAAGGGATCTCAAAAGGGCGTTGGAAGACGGCAAGCGCATCATCGTCTCCACGCTACAGAAGTTCGGCGTGATCTTGGACAGCATGGGCGAGTTGCCGGGCGAACGCTTTGCAGTGATCGTGGATGAAGCGCACTCCTCGCAGGGTGGGGACAGCGCCAGAGCGGTGCAAAGGGTTTTGTCCTATTCCTCCGAAGACGAGCAGAAGGACGAGGAGGAGAAGACGGTCGAGGATCGGATTCTCGACGAGTGGAAACATCGTGGCCCGCAAAAGAATGTGAGCCACTTCGCCTTTACCGCTACCCCCAAGCCCGAGACCTTGCAGCAGTTCGGCACCAAGCAGGCGGATGGAACTTACCAGCCCTTCAGCCTCTACACCATGCGCCAAGCGATCGAGGAGGACTTCATTCTCGATGTGCTGAAAAACTACGCCACCTACGACCAATACTGGGCACTGCTGAAGAAGGTGAAGGACGACCCCGAGTTCGATGGGGCGAAGGCCAAGGCACTGCTCAAGCAATTCGTCAGCCGCCACGAGCGCACGATCGCCAAGAAAGTCGCCATCATCGTTGAACACTTTCAAACCTCGGTCAGCAATAAGCTGGGCGGCAAGGCCAAGGCAATGATTGTCACTTCAACACGCTTGCACGCCGTGCGTTACCGGCTGGCTGTGGATGCCTATTTGAAATCCATCGGCAGCCCCTTCAAGGCCCTTGTGGCTTTTACCGACACCGTTAAAGATGCCAAGGACGGCAAGGAATACACCGAAGCTAAGATGAACGGTTTCCCCGATGCGGCCACGGCGGATCGTTTCGAGGCGGATGAGTACCGCTTCCTGATCGTGGCGAGCAAGTTTCAGACAGGCTTTGACCAGCCCAAGTTGGTGGCGATGTATGTGGACAAGAAACTCAGTGGCGTGGCGTGTGTGCAAACCCTCTCGCGCCTGAACCGCACCATGGCGGGCAAAACAGAGACTTTTGTGCTGGACTTTGAGAACAGCGCCGAGGAGATCGAGAAAGGCTTTCAACCTTTCTATGACCGCATCACCCTTTCCAAGGGAACTGATCCCAATCAGCTCTATAACATCCGCACCGACCTCGATAAATTCTACATACACGAGGCGTCGGATGTGGAGGCGTTCGCCAAGCTGTGGTTCGCCGATAAGCCGAAGCTGCCGCTGCTCCATGCCGTCGTTGATCCCGTAGCCAAGAAGTGGCTGGCGGAGGCTGAAGAAGATAAGGTAGACTACAAGTCCAAGGCGCGGGATTTTGTAAAGCTCTATTCTTTTATGTCCAACCTGGTACCAATGAAGGATACCGGACTGGAGAAGCTCTTTGTGTTCCTGCGGTTCCTGTTGCCGAAGCTGCTAGCCAAGAAGGGTGAACTGCCGCTGGAGATACTCGGCATGGTGGACATGGAAAAGCTTGCCGTACGCAAAAAACCCAAGAAGGACATTGGCCTGAAGCGCGGCGAAACGAAGGTTGATCCGCTCAACTACGGCGGCGGGGCCACTCTATCGGAAGAAGATTGGCAGGCGCTCTCAAAGATTATTGAAGACCTTAATGGCCGCTTCAATACCTCGTTCACCGAAGACGAGATCATGGTGATCAAGCAGCTCGAAAAGAAAATCGGTGATGACGAGGGGCTCCAGCAGCAACTCAAGAACGGCTCGCGACACGCAGTCGAGGCCACCTTCCAGCAGGTCGCAAGAGATGCTTTTGATGACTTGATAAACGACAACTTCAAGTTCTACAAAAAGGTCAGCGATGACGACGAAGTGTCGAAAGAGTTCTTTGCCCGTCTGTTTGAGTGGTACGTCGAGGGCCGTGCGAAAATGCCGCCCAAGAAGAAGGTCTGACGAAGAGGTAAAAGCTCAAAATCAATTGGCCACGGAGCCCACTCTCGAGGCATTTTTTTATTTGCTTCTTGACAGAAGTACCACTATGACTTTGAATAAACGCAACTTTACTCGGCATAATAGATAGTACCTATAGGGACTTGCGGATTGTGGGCAGGGGGGATAGCGCCACCAGGATTTACAGGCATTAACAATGAGCCATCATTTTTATTGGTTGACAAACGTCAACCGCAACGATAGATTAAAAAAGAGAACATGGATTGAAGCCGTCATACAGTCTTAGGGATGTAAAATCCCTGATACGCGCAAATCATTACAGTTTCAATGACAATGCTCTTGTCTCAGCTCACGAGGACTTTATTTGGGGGCCTGTGGAGATGAACGCGGTCATGCTTCGTCTTAACGACAGGTACCATTCTTTGTCACCAGAGAAAAACCATTTCTATAAAACAGAACCGCACAACCAGTTTCCGAATACCATGATGGACTACTATAAGGTCAGGAATGGATTTGAAGGGAACAGCATCTACATTCATTTCTACATTCATAATGTGAGCGGCAAGCTAATAATCAGCAGCTTCAAGAGGTTAGAGCTATGAATTGCGCATTGTGTAACAGTCAAATAATAGAGAATAAAAGTATTTTCGTTTTCAAAAGTATCGTTCTTGGAGAAATAGTTATCCCAAGTATCACTTTTGATGAATGCTCTGGTTGCGGCGATAGGATTCTATCTAAAACCGAGAGTGAATTTGTTATCAGGTATGTTCGCAAGAAAGAGATGGACGCGATCTGTAAACTCCCAGCAGGAGACCTCATCTCTGCCGATGATGCTGCGATGATACTTGGGATAACAAAACAAGCCTTTAGTAAGAACACAAAGATTAAACGGGGATTTATTTTCTCAATAAATGTTGGGAAAAGGGCCCTTTATTTTAAAAGTTCAGTATTGAAATTCAAAGAGTCTGGCGATGGACGTATCCAGCTCGCCACCTCATGGGGCAAGGCTATTAGCCTAGTTCACGCGATCAAGAAAACAAAAACTAATGCTGACTGGGGCGCAGATATTGAATCTATCAGTCATCGTATAATGAAACCATTAGGCGCACACAATGAGGCACGAAATGGATATGCCACTGTCGCTTGACGAGTATTTCTTCCCAATTGTACAGGTTGTCGCCGATCCGACATCCGAAGATACCCCACCGGAAAAGTTCAAAATAGATGTAAATATATCGGTAAATGAAGAGACCAATGTTTACCAAGTTGCTGTTGAAATACACTCCACTCCTGATGATGATCAAAAAAAGCAGCAATACTCAATCCATCTGGTTGTTATAGGCCTTTTTAAGGTAGATCAAGCGTTCCCCGATATTGGAAAACTATTATATACTACTGGTTCTTCCATTCTGTACAGCGCGGCCAGGGAGTTTCTTATAACAGTTACCTCGAGGGGACCATGGCCAGCGGTAAAGCTACCTACCTTCTCTTTTCTCGAAAAGTACAAGGAAGAAATGAAAACAGTAGATGAAAATAATAAAACCTAAACACCAGCTCGCTATTAATCCGGGGAACAATTATTCGCCGTGATTTTAACTTATTGATATCGCCAGAGATGGAAAAGCAAATGGCTTTATTTTTTCAATCATCCTGTTTACCTCCCCTCCTGCCCACGCAGCACACTTACACCCCCTAAAAAAACTACCAAGAAAGATGGCGCAGTTAGCATGACGGACAATCCAGGTGCTAAGCCGCATCTAAAACCAGCCAGGAAGTTTCCCCGAGGATATATGTCTTTACTGAGTTAAATGTGGCTATTGCGTCGTGGATTTTCTGCAAGTCGAGAGCTTTGAAGTCGGCAATGATCTTGGCTTTCTGGGCCATGAAGTGGGGATCTTCTCTCAAAAGGGCGCGGCCGCGTGCCTCATGGCTGAAGATGTTTCGTGTGTCGGCCTGACTTGATTGCATCAGCGACCAGGTGGGTAATTTCTGTGGCGTGGTCAAAAGCTCCGGCTATGGCGCCAGACTTTGAATAGATCGGCTTTATTTCTTGCGGGGCTTCCAGCCGCCGCTTGGCTGCTTGACTGAACCCATCTTGAGAGCCGCCTCTTCCGCCATCGCGATAAGAGAGGAGAGATTTGAGCGCAGAGAATCCTTTTCCTCCTGAGAGGATGTATTCTTGGATTTCGCTTCCGGTAAGGTGTGTTGGTTCATATCCGAATTCATGTTCAAACTCTACCTCATTGATTCCAGACTTGTCAAAAATGGCTTGAATTATTCCTTTCAGTTGACTTTGATCCCCGCTTTTTCGCAAAGGTGGTAGCGGTAGCCGACATGGGATAGCGAAACACAACCCCAAGTTAACCCCAAGGCGAGCAGCCTTGATTCCTGAACCGCAAGCATCTATAATAAAAACGGTGGTAGGTTTGTAGTCGGTAAAAAATTAGAGGGTAAGGTGCATTATGGCCAAGCAGAGCTTGCAGGAGAACTTGAAGAGAAGATTGGCGATGGCACCAAAGTCATCACCTGGCATATGCCTGACTCCCTGGTTAGATATGATGGAAAAGGGAGGGTTGTCAAAACAGGAGTTCCGAAAAGCGATTTCGAACTTGCGGAAAGGATCGCAACGGTCTTCAACAAAAAATAGTATGGTCAACCAATAACGAGACAGCTTCCCCTGTTCGGGTGAGGCGTTTTTTTTATTCAGGAAGTTCCGGGAAAAGGCGCTGTCGGAATACTGAGTTGTACTTGGATTGACCAGTTTCATCTAACCGGCATCTAACCAAACAAAAAAGCACCTAACTCGAAGTGAGCTAAGTTCTTGATTTTATTGGTGGGCCGTCCCGGACTCGAACCGGGAACCTGCTGATTAAGAGTCAGATGCTC
>JACDZH010000481.1 GCA_013426815.1 Paludibacter sp. | reverse complement strand
TGTCTAAAAATATACGATAGATTTTGAAATACCATTTTCAGTAAGCTTGCTGAAAAACTCGGATAAAAGTTGATTATTGGGTGCAGGAGTTTTACTCCCGCCAATTTGACTAAGTTCAGCACCAAAATGATGCTTGCTATCCAACTTTCGCTTGTTCCTTTAAGTCTTGCTTTGATACGATTCAGACCGTATCCTGTTTTGGCTTGACCGAACTTTCCTTCTATTGGGTTTCGCTCTCCTGGACTTACGTGAATTGACAGTGCCGAGGGTCTTCCAAGTGGTTTTGCCAATAGTTTTATGCCTAATTCTTTGAGCGCCGCTCGATTGACTCGGGTACAATATATTTGGTCGGCAAGTATTTCACGAGGATAGCAACCAAAGCGTTTGCGATATTTCTGGACATATTCTAACATGTGACTTCCTTCATTAAAGGCATCCCACGAAAGTTCGTCCAGAAAAGAGATTCCGTCAATGATTGAAACGTGTATTTTGGAGCCAAATTCTACTTTTGCCTGCGCTTTACCTCGTACAATAGGGCGCACATGAGGCTGGTGTATGCTTACAATACGATGTTCCACACTATGCGTATTGGTATCAAACATTTGCTTTTGTTGGGCGTAGAGGGTTTGTACTACAAAAAGATATTTTTGTTGGCTTGGATTTAATGGAAATTTCAGATGGTTGGTTTGATAAACATCTAAAAGTTCATTAACAATAGAAATGTCCCTGCGAACTAAATTTAGCTGACAGCGGTTGGCTTTACGGATAACTTTTCGACTCTTGTTCTTCTTTTGAGCAGTTTGAAGATACTTTTTACGGGCAACTTCTCGATAAGTCCTTGGTTTAACTTGATGCAACTCTTTGGTGTAGATGTGGTCAATGAGCTCTTCCAGTTTTTCTCGGGCATCGTTCAATAGGTTAAGGTCGGTTGGATAGGCAATGTCCTGTGGACAAGCTGTTGCATCGTATATTACACGACCCTTGTGTTCAGGTTCATCCGGTGTATCCTTTTGGTTGTGCGTCTGTTCATCTGTCTTTTCTGAATCTGGAGTTGGCTTGTTAGGCTTAGTGGAACTTTCAATTTTTGTTTTGATAGCCACTATCTTTTCGTTAA
>JACDZH010000480.1 GCA_013426815.1 Paludibacter sp. | reverse complement strand
ATGACCAGCCAAAAATTCAACGATGTTGCAAACTCTCGTTCCGACAGACTCCTAGGAGTCATGGCAATATCTATTAGCATATTCTATCCAGGGTAAGACAGTAATGCGCATTCTAGTTTCTGGTTCTAATGGCTTTATTGGGGCCGCATTATGTAAAGAATTAATTAGGGGCAGGCATAGTCTTGTTTATACGGTGCGCAAATCGACTGGTAGTGAAACAGGTTTCGTTAGTGGTCAAATTGATGGTTCTACTCTGTGGAGTGCTGCTTTATCCGGTTGTAACACCGTAGTTCACCTGGCCGCTCGTGTTCATGTGTTGCGCGACACAGTGAGAGATTCTTTGGCAGCATTTCGTCAGGTGAATGTGGATGGGACCCTCAATCTTGCGCGCCAGGCCGCAGCATCCGGGGTGCGTCGTTTTATATATTTAAGTTCCATCAAGGTGAATGGCGAGGCAACGGAGTCTTTTTGTTCTCATCTTTATCCTGACCGGAAGAGAAGTTGCTTTCGAGAAGATGACAATATCGATCCCCAGGATAAATACGCTCTTTCTAAATGGGAAGCGGAACAGGGATTATTGAGAATTGCTCAAGAAACTGACATGGAGATTGTGATTATCCGGCCGCCATTAGTTTATGGCCCTGGTGTAAAGGCCAACTTTCTTACGATGATGCAGTGGCTGCATAAAGGAGTTCCCTTGCCCTTAGGCGCCATTCAGAATAAACGCAGCCTGGTAGCTCTGGACAATCTGGTGGATTTGATTGTTACCTGTCTTGATCATCCGGCAGCGGCAAATCAGGTGTTTCTTGCAGGGGATGGGGAGGATCTTTCCACCCCTGATCTGTTGCGTCGCTTGGGATCAGCTTTGGGCAAACCAGCCCGATTGTTGCCGGTACCGGTTTCATTGCTCAAGGTTGGCGCAGCGATACTTGGCAGGCGTGATATCGCGCAGCGCCTTTGTGAGTCATTACAGGTAGATATTTCAAAGGCGCGGAATGTGCTTGGCTGGAAACCGCCCATCAGTGTGGATGAGGGATTACGCCGGACGGCTCAAAGTTTTTTGGCAGCGCTTACCAAATAATTTAGTCAGTAAAATAACAGGTTGTTATGCTGCTTGAATGGCTGT
>JACDZH010000122.1 GCA_013426815.1 Paludibacter sp. | reverse complement strand
TTGTGTTAGCTATAAAAATGAATTTTAGGTACAACACCCGATACTCATAATAAATAAATGTTAAGCTAAAAAGTCGACTGATTTTTCTTCGAAATGTGCTATAAATGGTCTACCATTTAGATACACTGTTAAGGTAAAAAAATGATAAAACCTTAAAAATTTATACACATTCTGCCTTTTCATCAAAAAAGATTACTTTAATTCTTTATCTATTTCGGAATTTTTCAGATTCGTTTATAGGTACGACTAGACCTGCTATGGCGGGCATATACAAAGTTAAAATGATAGCAACTATACAAGCTACTTAAAAGAAATTTTTACTATTTTTGGAAATTTATTGAAATAATGTGTAACATGTCACACATAAAAATTGGGATACTTTGGGATACTGTCAAGTTCCACGTAAATTTTTTGATAAATGATTTTATGACAATCAAAATAAAATAACTAATTTTGTTGTTCAAATATCAAATTGAGCGACATATTTTGTATAAACGGACTGTTTTTCCAAATAATAATGTTTCGTAAATAACAAAAAAAGTAACTTCTTAAATCAAGCAATATACGATATAAAAAATTTCAATTTAGATGATTAACACAGTTATTAGACATTAAAAATAGCATCAATTATCAACAAAACATTTAAAAATTTAAATAAACAAAAGCACATGGACAATCAAGCTTTAATTCTTAACAACACAATCGAAATGTATAATTTCAATGTGTTACAAATGCTCTCTGAAAGAGGTAAAAGCATTTTTTTTCCTAAACTTGGTATTTTGGCACAATCGGCACAAGCCAAAGGAAAAACTATCAATGCCACAATTGGCGAAGCGGTTGAGGATGATGGAACATCTATGCACCTTTCAGAATTTGAGACATTGGTTAATATGCCAATAGCTAATATTTTTCCTTATGCCCCGAGTTTCGGAAAACCAGAATTTCGCAAACTTTGGAAAGATTCAATTTATCGAAAAAATCCATCGTTAAAGGACACTGTTATTAGTAACCCGATTGCTACCAGTGGTCTTACTCATGGCATTAGTATGGCGGGCTATTTATTTGCCAATGAAGGTGATACAGTGTTGTTGTCTAACCATTATTGGGAAAACTACAATTTGATATTCGAAAACAGTTATCGTGCTAACATTTCCACTTTCGAACTTTTTGCCAATGGCGGTTTTAATGTTGCCGATTTTGCAGCAAAACTTAACCAGATTGAAGGAGAAAAAATAATAACACTGTTAAATTTCCCAAATAATCCTTCGGGTTACACACCTTTAGTTACTGAAATTAAAGCTATTGTAGCTGAGATAAAGAAAGTTGCTGATAAAGGAAAAAAAGTAGTGGTTTTGATAGATGATGCTTACTTTGGGTTGGTTTATGAAGACGGTGTTAATAGCGAGTCAATTTTTGTTGAATTAGCTAATCTGTCTGAAAACATATTGGCGGTAAAACTTGATGGACCCACCAAAGAGGATTATGTTTGGGGATTCCGCGTGGGTTTTATAACCTATGCTATTAAAGGTGGTTGCGCCGAATTGTACTATGCACTCGAAAACAAAACTGCTGGTGCCGTACGTGGTAATATCTCAAATATTAGTCAACTGTCACAATCGCTTTTGTATAAAGTGTATACGGCACCAACTTATGAAGCGTCTAAAAAGGAAAAATTCTTACTTCTCAAAAACAGGTATCAAGTATTGCGTTACGAAATCTCAAAATCAAAGTATGCTCCTTATTTTGAAGCACTTCCATTTAATTCGGGCTATTTTATGTGCATCGAACCCAAAAAAGGCTTACAAGCTGAAGAAATTCGTATGAATTTGCTCGAGAATTATAGTACTGGTGTTATAGTGTTGGGTAACGTTATACGTTTAGCATTCTCGGCAGTGCCTCAAGAACAATTGCCTCAATTGGTCGAAAACATATACAATGCCTGTATAGATTTAGATAAACGAAAAAAATAAGTGTTTTGTTTTTATGGGTTTTATAACATTAACTTCGGATAATTCCATTTTTTTTTATATTATTATGGGAAATAAATGGAGATAATACCCAACTTTTCCTTATTATTTTTTCAGTCGATTATTGTAATCAACTGCAACGATATAAAAAACGAAAACCATAAAAAATCTCACATCTAAGAATTTGCTTAAAAATACAGGACTATTTTTTGTGTTAGTAGTATTCCAATTCACATGAAATGTCCACAACAAAAAGATGATAATGGGGATACTTCAAATTAAACTTTATATTTATTTTCATATTTACATAAAATAATCAGAACCTTAGTAAAAATTCTTCTTCCTCTTAATTTCTTCAACAAAAACTTTTTAATCATTGAATATTATTTTACGGTCTTCACTTTATTGGAATGAACTCATCATTTGAAATCAATTTCCATTAAATTCTTTAACAATTGATGCATAACTTCCAAGTAAAAGAAATTTAGTGAAGTAGTGTTCATCTTATTTTATGTATTTAACACATTTAATCAGAGAAATAAACAACTTTTCAGATTTTAATTGAATAATTGTGAAGTAAATTTATAAAGCCTCAATAAAGTTGTAAAAATCAAATAATTTAACAATTTTAAATTAGAATTTATGTTTAGAGAAATTAAAAATCCAATTTTGTTTCAAGGAAGTTTAAGAAAGAAAAACTATTTTGAAGGTTGGTATTATAAAATGGTTAACTCAGACGGCAGTTGTTCTGTAGCATTAATTCCGGGAATTAGTTTAACCAAGCAGCATTCACATGCATTTATTCAGGTTTTTGTAACCTATGCAAATGACGATTTGAAAACCACTTATGTAGAGTTCAATATAACCAATTTTAGAGCAAATGATTATCCTTTTGAGTTATGCATTCAACAAAACATCTTTACTGAACATGGAATTGAAGTTTTAATTGATAATCACGATTTATATATTCAGGGTAAGATGAATTTTTTGGGGAATACAGAAATCCAGACCTCGCTACTTTCACCTTCAATTATGGGTTTTTTTTCCTTTTTCACTTTTATGGAATGTTATCATGGTGTAGTAAGCATGAGTAATATACTCGAAGGCAAATTAAACATTGATGGTAAGGACATAAATTTTAGTGGAGGAAAAGGATATATTGAAAAAGATTGGGGCAAGTCATTTCCGAGTGAATATGTGTGGATGCAATCAAATCATTTTAAAAATTCAGGCACATCATTTATGTTTTCAGAAGCAATAATACCTTTTAAAGCTTTTAAGTTTAATGGATTGATAGTGAATTTAATTATAAATGGACAAGAATATCGCTTTGCCACTTATAATGGATCAAAAGTTACAGTAAAAGATATAAATAGTAAACATGTTTGTTATGAAATTCAAAAAGGAAAACTGAAATTAATTGTAGAAGCAATAAATGAAAAAACAACTTCGCTTTCTTCACCTTTAAATGGTGCAATGATTCAATCGATTAAAGAAGGTCTTTCGGGGATTGTTAAATTGGAATTGTACAAAAATAATAATTTAATTTACCAAGATACAGGAACACATGCAGGGTTAGAAATTATGATGCAACATGAATAGTCAATATTTTTTTTGTTACAAAAGAGGTAGTGGTAATCATTGAGGAAATTTGCTAAATTGTTGTTTGAATTTATGAACTGTTTTTTTCAAATAATTTGTTCCAAAAATACTCCTGTTGCGTTAATATTAAACATTAATTAACATTCAAATAATTTTAGTTGCTCTTTGACATTTTGATTTAATTGATGTTGTTCGCATAATAACTCACGTATGGGTGTTTTGTCTGATACAGAAATACCAAGAATTTGCATTATTTCATAAACATTTGGGAACAAATCTAGTGTCGTTATAATTGTATTTAGCTGCCTTTTTTAGCATGTTTAAACGGGAAGGCTGATATTTTATCTGAGTTATTGCAGAATCTTTTCCGTTCTGCAAAATGATAAAAAAATTTTTTCTCCAACTTTTGGGTCAATTTTAAACGATATAGAACTTAAATCGGTATAAAAAGTTACTACTTTAGCAGATGTATAATAAATATCCGGATTGATTTTAGGTGAAATTGTCCAAACCCCCTTGTTTAGATTTTCTCCCTCTTTAATGTCAACCGTTACAGAATTTGCCTTAATAACTGGTAGTTTTGTTTGTGCCATCGATAGATGAACAACGCTTGTGAGCAATAATAATGTTACTAATTTTGTTCGTTTCATTTTTTTGTAGTTTTGGTATTTAAATTTTCTAACTTACATATTTCGAGATTTCTAGCAAGACTTATTCAAAAAGTGTCACAAAGTTATAAATAATTTTAAGTTTTACACTTTTGAGTTTACTCCCATAAGTATTTTCTGAATGCAAAGATGTAAAGTGGCTAAAAATAACTTAATTACATCTTGAAAATGAAATAAAAATCGTCTAAATATATTGTTTCGGAATTCATTTTTAATAATATTTCCGATAAATGTCCCAATATTCAGAACTACCAATAAAATCGGTTAAAAAGGAATTGAGTTTGGCAAGTAATTGAGTGGATTTGGTATGCACAACCCACGCATGGTGTTGAGCAAAGCCAACAGGCAGCGATGCATCAATATTTGGATATTGCAATTTTAATTTTTGTGAAAAGAGTTCATCACAAATTGTATATTTTATTTTTCCTTTGGCAACCAAGCGTACCATTTGTTCTGTACTATGATTTTTTATTTCCAAAATGTGTATATGACTTGCAATTTCGTTTGATAAATGATTCAATCGCATTTTATAGGGCGAATTGGAAGGAATGAAAATTGTATCGTTCTCCAATAAAAATAGGTTATTAATCAACTTCAGCTGAGTGCTGTCATTGCTTTGCCTTTGAACCAAAACCTGTCGCGAAGTAAACAACGGAACGGTAAACAACATATCTTTTTTCCATTCAGTAGTAATAGGAATAAGGCTTGCTATTATGTCATAATCACCATTTTTCAGGTTATTCATGCTTTCTTTTAAATCATTTTCTTCCGAAATAACTAGCTCGACACCTAATTCATCGGCAAATGCTTTTACAATTTCGTATTGAAATCCGGAAACATTTCCTCCATTATTCGAAAAACCAATACTGCTGCTGTCAGTCAACACCGTAAGCCTTCCCGATTTTAGTATTCCTGATAAATCGTGGATTTGTTGTCGTGAATGACGAACCAACAGCAAAATACCGATGAACAAAATCAAAACACCTATTCCAATGACAATGAGTGTTTTCTTATTACCTGTTTTGAAATTGTTTTTCAAAAAGTATAAGGTTTTCTGTCCCCATTCTTTGATTTTACCTACAATTGTTTTCATCATACCTCATTTTTATTTAATCATAAAAATTCCATGATATTCCAAATTTCAGAATAGCCGGATTGATTGGATAATTCGGCATCGAGAAATAGGCATCTTTCATAAATAATTGGTTTACATGGTAATATTCCACAAAGAATCGTGTACGTTTCAATTGAAAATTTAAATAGACATTCATTACCGGATAATTTCCAATTTTGGTGGTTGATTGTGTATAAAATTGACCGGTGGCAGGCATATATGCCGGAGCGTAATAAGCAGTGTGATAGCGCGCATCAACTCCCAACTGAACACTTAAAACATGAAACCACAAATCATGAAAATACAAATTATGATACAGTGTAAAGGTTGGTAGTGGTAGAATATTGGGCATTGAACTAAGTTGATAAACAACGTTGTTTTCTAATGTAAATTTACCTAAATGAAAGTTTTGTTTAAAATTTGCAGCCAACACTTGTATATTTCCACTAAATTGTGCCGGTAAAGTGTCGGAATTAAAAAAAATGTATTGTGTAATATTCTCTACTGCTACATTTACCGAAAATGAACGGGTGGGAATGGCAAATGTTACACCAATTTGCGTACGATAAATATTTTCAAAATTATTTCTCCATCTGAAGTGATTCGATTCATAACTCTGCAAGAAATAAGAAGGTTTGTCGCTTCGTATAAATCCTTTGGCAACCAGTGAAATACTATCATTCCACAACTTAAAGAAACCACCTATGTTTCCTTGTAACAAGAAATTGCCCGATTTGTATCCGAGTAAACTTAGCTCACCCAATACATTGTAACGAAATCGTTGACCCCGTTGTTTCGAAAGTGTTCCACCGACTTTTGTGGTCGATTTTGACATATTATTCACCAATGAATCAGTATTGTAAGTGTATTGTTGAATTTCATTTTCTACAAAAGCCGTTAATCCAAATTTCATCCATTTATTGAATTCTTCTTCCATACTTACCGAAAAATTATTTGTAATGGTTTGTAATGCAGAGGTATCATTGGTTTGTAAACCGGGCAGGTAGGTTTTATTGTAAAAAGTTTTTTCTACACTTTTCTCAAAATACCGTTTACTTGCCTGATCAAACTTTAAGGTATGTGCAAACCGTGTAACGGGTACATAATCCATTCGCACCGAATCTTCATTTATTCTTACAGGTCGTTCAATACCAACTGTATATTGATGATTGTAGAAAAGCTGATTAAATTTATAATTGGAATAACCATTTATATTCGTTGAATAATCTTTGGTTTTAACTGTAGGGATTGGTTCAATTATATTCATTATATCCGAAATTCCACCATTCTCAAAGTTACTTAAATTATTTGTTGTTAGTAATCCGGTAGCATTATAATGCTTCCCGTTAAAACTGCCAAACAACGAACCCGAAAATCGTTGTGCTGCCTGATTGGCATATTCTCCGCCGGCATTTATATAATCGAGCGTGGCGCCAAAATTCAACCGTTTATTTATATTACCCGTATATATAAATTTGATATGATCTTCTTCTCTGAAAGATGTTCCACCGGTAACATAATTTAAATTGGTATAAGGATTTTTAGTGTTATAAAATGTGGCACTTTGAATATTCATTAAGTACGGAAAGTACGCACTCGAAAATATAAAATCGGTACTTGTCGGACGATCAAAGTACAATTTTGATTGAATGGGTGAACCTAAATTTCCATTGTAAGAGTTGGCAATACTAAACTTATCTATCAGGTTAGCATTCTGAAAATTAATATGTGCAGTATCCACAGGAACGGAATCTACTGTCGCAAAACGGTCAGACACATGCCATGTTTTAACATAACGATATCCAGCAGGTACTTCCGACTTCATGGAAGTGAAAAGCAACAACATTAACAAAAAAGAAACACACTTTTTCACTCGTTTCGATTATTTAAAAAGAAGATATACAACAATATAACAAAACCAATTCACTTTATTTTCTTGAAAATGCAAAGATACAAAATTTTATTGGTGAAGCCGAATTCGATTCTATTATCAATAGTTCGTTATAAAAAAAGATTTTTTGAACGCAAAGCCGCTAAGTTGCAAAGCCGCAATTCCGATAACTATCGGAAAACTGAAAGTTTTTCTCTTAGCGTTCTTTCTCTTGTTGTTGAAAATAAGGCATTTAAAACTTTGCGGCTTAGCGTTTACTCTTTGTTTTGGGCAGAGCTTCAAGTTATTAAATTATGCTATTTAAACCATTA
This sequence comes from Paludibacter sp., assembly GCA_013426815.1. GTDB lineage: Bacteria > Bacteroidota > Bacteroidia > Bacteroidales > Paludibacteraceae > Paludibacter. Next base: position 2,114 of record JACDZH010000122.1, on the reverse strand, counting down.
CTAATCAATATAATATAACTATTTATAACGGCCCATTGTATTATTAAACCAGAACGAATTATAATTCCAAAAATTTGAAGTGAGCTGATTTTATGGGGTTTTTAGAAAAACAGTCACTTACCATATAATTGCATAAACTCAATATCGATAAAACGTGAAACCATAATATATTATAGTAATTTACCAATGTATGAGGTGACTGCAAATTAATTGAGTTTCCAAAAAAAATAATGTAAAAAACACGTCAAATTGTTTGACTATTCCAAATAAAAGCCTTAAACTTGTACCGAAATCCAAATGATAGCAAGAAGTGTCTTTGATTGTTATTTTGTCAGAATATATTCATCTCAATTCAATATAATCGAGCATATTACTTTCTTTATGATTATTTATTAAAGCCAATTTTTATAATTTCAGTATAAACATTATAGTATAATTTTAAGCAAATTAAATCAATTATCTATTCTTATTAGTAGTTACAAGTATTTAGTTACGAGTTACAAGTTGTTAATTGTTTCAAAAAACATATCATTAATTATTACATATTACTTATTTGTTAAAATTTGAAGTATGAACATAGAAAAATTATTGCAATCGCTTGAAGCCAAACACCCCGGCGAAACTGAGTATTTACAGGCTGTTCGTGAAGTATTAAGCACCATCGAAACGGTTTACAACGAACATCCTGAATTTGAAAAAGCCAAAATTGCTGAACGATTGGTAGAACCCGATCGGATTTTCACTTTTAAAGTGCCATGGGTCGACGACCGTGGCGATGTACAATTAAATCTAGGTTATCGAATTCAATTCAACAACGCTATTGGACCGTATAAAGGTGGTTTGCGCTTTCACCCATCGGTAAATTTATCTATTCTCAAATTTTTAGGATTTGAACAAATATTCAAAAATGCATTGACCACATTACCCATGGGTGGAGCCAAAGGCGGCTCTGATTTCAATCCACGCGGAAAATCGGATGCAGAAGTTATGCGTTTTTGTCAGGCTTTTATGACTGAACTTTGGCAGTATATTGGAGCCGAAACAGATGTTCCGGCAGGCGATATTGGCGTTGGTGGTCGCGAAATTGGCTATTTATACGGAATGTATCGTAAATTGGCACGCGTTAATACCGGTGTGCTGACAGGTAAAAATTTAGAATTTGGAGGCTCATTGATTCGTCCCGAAGCAACCGGATTTGGTGGATTGTATTTTGTAAAACAAATGCTCGACACTGCAGGTATTGATATCAAAGGAAAAACTATTGCAATTTCTGGCTTCGGAAATGTGGCTTGGGGAGCAGCCATCAAAGCAACCGAAATGGGTGCAAAAGTTGTTTCAATTTCGGGTCCCGATGGATATATTTATGACGAAAATGGAATTTCGGGTGAAAAAATTGAATATCTGCTCGAACTTCGTGCTACCTGCAACGACATTGTTTCGCCTTATGCCGAAAAATTCGGTGCTAAATTTGTACCCGATCGTCGTCCGTGGGAACTGAAAGTGGATATCGCTTTGCCTTGTGCCACACAAAATGAACTGAACGAAGAAGATGCCCGACAACTAGTTGAAAATGGAGTGATTTGCGTGGGGGAAATTTCGAATATGGGTTGTACTCCCGAAGCCATTGAACTTTTACTGTCGTATAAAATTATGTATGGACCAGGAAAAGCTGTAAATGCGGGTGGTGTTGCTACTTCGGGTTTAGAAATGTCGCAAAACGCCATGCATCTGACTTGGACTTCCGAAGAGGTGGATGCCAAATTGCACCAAATTATGAGCGAAATTCATACACAATGTGTAAAATATGGACGCGAAAGCGATGGATACATCAATTACATGAAAGGCGCTAATATTGCCGGTTTCCTAAAGGTGGCAAAAGCCATGCTGGCACAGGGAATAATTTGATTAGTTGACATTTATCAGTTAATGATTGACAGTTAGACAGTTGATAATTAAAATTGAATAAATTCTCATTTGAGAAATTCAAAAGAGAAAATTACGGATTCAATCTCTGTAATTTTCTCTTTTTTTTGTGAGTAAGAATTTACTGAGAAATGTTCTATAATAAACGACATATATAATTACGCATATAATTTGTATCTTTGCAAACAAAA
>JACDZH010000121.1 GCA_013426815.1 Paludibacter sp. | reverse complement strand
CAAATTCATAAAATATTCTGTATCATCAACTTAGGGGTGCTGAGTAGTTACCAAATTTAACAACAGCAAAATTACACATTTATTTGGCAATTGTGCAGTTTTGAAATTATAAATACAATATTTAATAAATACTTTTAGAATAGTTCGAATTGAAAAACCTTCAAAATAGAGTAATATGACCCAAAGTTCCAAGGTATTGATAAAATATTGAATTGAAAAACCACAAAATCAAACGGCTTTGATTCATCTCGAATCAAAGCCGTAATTGGGACTTTAGAATTATTAGATTTGAAGTATGAGTCTCCTCCGAAAAGCCAGTATTTGCACACAGAATATACAGAATTGACAGATTATCACTAAATAATTTAAGTGAAAATTTTCAATTGTTTGATAATTAATTATATATGGACATTATAATTATCGTGTTTTTCGTTTATTTCGTTTATTCTGTGTGCTAATAATTTTCGGAGTGAACTCAAGTATTACTTAATTATCTTATAAACACTCGAATATTGTCGGTTTTGAATCCTAATAATGAAAATGCCGCTTTGATGATTGGTTATATCAACTGCAGTTGAATTGGCTTTAGCATGATAAATACAAATTCCGGAGAGAGTATAAACCTGTATCTGTTCATCCCCATTTAAACCGGATATTGAAATGTGTTCTTTGTTCGAAAGTATTTTAATTGCCGGTTGTTTGTTTTCTACAATTTTATTGCTCAAAAGTGTACGAATTCCTATTGTTTCGGATGGAATAGAAACAGCCGATCCCAATATTGCCCAAACATTATAGAAATATTGGCTATTTTCGGTCAAATTTGAGATCGACGTATAGTTGGTCGAAACAGCTTTATCCTTCAGCACATACACAGTTTCCTGATTTCCATAAGTTGCCGAAATATCATCCAGTGTAAAATTTCCTCCCGGCAATTTATTGAAAGTAAAACGAAACGCATTGAAAGCCTGTGTTTTAAGTGAGTTATAAACCGGAAATACTTTTAAATTGCTTTTACAAGGAATGCTATCAATACGAACCCAATTGCCATTTGTTTGACCTTCTAATATTAATGAAGCACCTGCAACATTAGTTCCAAATCGATACATAAACTTTAAGCATGACACAACTTGTGGATATGTTTTTGTTTGTAACCATTCACCGGCATTTTTAAAATACAACGAAGGAGTTGCCAGACCATAACTACTTGCAGTGGTTGAATTACCACTGGCAGTTCCTGACCAACCGCTTGGCAATGGTTTGCCGGAAGTTCCTACTAAATCAAAACCTTCGACTTCGGTGGTATCAGCCTGTCCACTTACTTTAAATACATTCAACAAATAACCCGAAGCATAAAGCGTTTCTTCCCAATTAGCCATAAAACTATTCGTTTGAATATTGGTCGGTTGCATCAGAATCGGGATATCCAATACAGTGGTATGCAATTGCATGGTATTGATAGCCATGACATTTCCGGCAGGTCTTATTGCTTCCACACTATAGGTTGTAGTTTCCTGAGGTGTCAAATTCTGAACCAGATACGAAGTAGTTTTTCCGGTCATAACATCCTTAATAATGACAGGATTTCCAACAGTAAATATCATGGAATGATTTCCCAACATTGACCATGTATCTATGGGAAATGTTGTCCATTCGGTTGCATTAAAAGTTGAAATAGGATGAGTTACTTTAGCATTTCGTTGTAGAGTAATGTCCATCCCCCATATTGCGGCAGCTCCAACATTTGCTGGTCCTAACATATCGATGATAACACCCCTGCGTAATAAAGCAATTGCATCGTTTCCATTGAAGTTAATCAGAGAGTCAAGTTGCTGTGCTTTGGCTCTCAATGTGGCATCAGTAAGTTTATTATTGTTTACAATAACGTAACTTTTGTTTGTGTTCAAAAAACCCGCAAGATGGACAGTAGAACCAAAACTACCTGTTCCATCCGATTGTCTTTGGAGTGTATAGTGCGATAAATCAATGGTTTTTCCAGTTCCATTGTACAATTCTATGGCTTTATTCCAACTGCTTCCTTCCACATAAGTAGCAATTATTAAGTCTCCTGCTTGTTGTTCGCCAGCAAATAAAGTCAAATGATAATCGGTTGCTTCCTGATCAGAAATCCATTGTAAGGTACCACCCACAGGTGTAATTTCGGTTGGTTCCAATGCTATGAAATCTGCAGAAGCCAATGCTTTAATGGGAATTCGCAGGTTCTCAGCCAATCCGCCACCCTGAACAAGTAATGTATCATATATCAAACCCGAAGTTTGTGGGGTAAACGTTATACTCAAATCAACTCCATCCAAGGCATTTGCTGTTAATATAGTTTGTGCAGACAAACTCAAAGCTGAATTATTTCTCAATAAAGAAACATGAACATTGGTATTGATATTAACTCCCTGGATGTGTAGCATTTTAGTGCGTACATCATTTTGCAAAATTACGCCAAAATCAATGCTAACACCTCGGCGTGGGGTGAGCAAAAATGGCTGTGTTTCCAGCGGAAAAGTGAAAACATTTGCAGTATCATTTCCCCAAATGTTTTCCACCAAATTGGGGTAATCGATAAATGGATTACGATTACCCTGAATATTGTAAATAACTTCAACTCTTGCAAGTTCCTTAGCACTCACAGGATCTTGACGATGCCATTTAAGTAATAAATCCAGTGCCCATGGTTTCCAAACCGGATAGGAATTATTGTTCAACATAGGCGATTGCCATAGTGTTGCATAATTTTCGTAAATAGTGGAAATGTATAAATACGAACGGGCAAAATCACCTTTGAATTCGTCGGATGGCTCAAAACATTTGTCGGTATAGAATGTTCCAAAGCCGTTGTAACCAATTTTCGTTATACCATTATCAAGTGCTGGCGTACCTATTACTTCGCCCAATGGTAAATTACTTTTGGTTATATTTGTAACCGCATCGGCCGGATATAAATGAAAAAGGTCTTTGTATGCATTGTTTGGGTACGATCCCCACCAACTTTTTGGAAATGAATGTTCGATGTGCATTCCACCAACTGCAACAAAACCATTGAATTTTCGTACTGTATTGGAATACATATCAATTACCGAACCATCTACTTTTTGATCTGTATAAAAAAATGCTTCCCAGGTAAACCCACGTCCACCTCCGTATTCCAATTCTTGCATTGGAGCACAATAAATATGAAGAGCTGTTTTTAGTGCTGCCTGTTTTTTGTTTTTGGCAAAATAATAATAACCCGGAGGAATTTCAGCATATGTAGTTGGGATTGTAATAATTGCAATCCCAACTAACAAAAATTGCTTAAACCAATTAAGTGGCATGATTAATAAAGTAGTTTCATTGTTTTCAAAGTACTATTACTTTGAATTTATGGCAAATATAAACCTTTTTGTGGCAATGTAAGCATCATTTCTGAAGAATATTGCTAATTACTTTTGTTTTTCTTTACAACTTATCCAACAAACTCAATTTACGGATTTTAGGTAAATTTCTCACAAAAATTCTAACGGACTATATAGACCTTGAAAATTTGCTCAATTGATCTTATAAATACATGGATGATATGCAGGCTTTTGGTACGAACTTCTTTTTTATTCGACTCTAAACTACTATTTCCTATGGGTAATACAGTTAAAAAATTAGGTTGAATCTCTTTGAAGTCCTGATTTGCAACAGCAGGTTGTCCCTTGCTTCAACTACATCTTCTATTACAAAATCCCAAAAACAGATATGAAATTTGGCTAGTAGGATTTTCATTTTTGGTATTGGATTTTGAAAATTGGTTTATTTGATGACAATAAATCTTTGAATGGAATTTCTTGTTCCGGATTTTAGTTGAAGTATATACATGCCATTTTTAAGTTGATTTATTGAGATTGTATGATCAATATTTAGTTGATTCTCTGATATCATTTGTCCATTCAAATTGTAAATCGTGTATCTCAGATTCAATTCGTCCGACTTAATAAAAAGATCATCCTGAACCGGATTTGGCGATATAGAATATTCAATTTTTACTTCATCAATTCCCGAAGTTAACGACCAGGGTTCACCTTTGTGAGTTCCCCAAATATATTCTGCCAATTCTGGATGGTCGATAAATGGATTCCGGTTATGTTGAAAAGCGTAAACAGCTTCATTTCGTGTAGTTTCTTTAGTACTTACAGGGTCTTGTCTACACCATTTTAGGAACAAATCGACACACCAGGTATTAAGTGAGCCAAAAGTACTTCCAAAAACTCCACCGCCTGTAGTAACTGTGGTGTTCTGATAGCGAGTAGCGAAATAGAAATAAGTACGGGCAAAATCACCTTTGTACTCATTGTCTGGTTCGAAAACTGTACCTGAATAACCGGCAAATGTAGAACTTCCCAAACGACCTTTTCCACCTGATAAAGTGGTACCACCTGTACATTCACCGAAGGGATAATTACTCCGTTGTCCGTTTACTTTACCATCGGTAGGATAGACATGGAATGCATCGCTTACCATTGGTGAAGAAGAATTAAACCAACTCTGAGGTATAGAGTGCTCGCGATTATAACAATCGCAAACTACGGAGTAATTACCGCATTTTTTAACACCGTGAGTCCACGAACAAGTTGAATACATGTCCCAAACTTTACCATCTATTGTATTATCGCTGGTTGGATATACGTTGTATAAACCAGCGTAACCAACATCTGTTGTTCCCGTTGAAATTATTGAATAAATTTGTGTTTTAAGAGTAGCATCGCTTTTGCCAATAGCAGCATCATAATATCCACTTGGAATAGCAGCCCAAATAGTTATGGATAGTAACAGAAAAGATTGAAGAGTTAATTTTTTCATAAAAAATATAATTGTGTTAAATACTATACAATTCTTTATTAATAAAGCCTTCAAATGTAGGAAATATGTTTTGATTACAAAAGAGATTCTTTATTTTTATAATTATTTATTAAAATTGGAGATAAAATATATTCAAACAAGTTTTGTAAAAGTAAAACTGAATAATTAAGCTTGCCTGGTCAGGTCACAAAACCTGATGAGACATTCGCATCTAATCACTTAATAATTAGGACTTTATTAACTATATTTCTTTTGTTTTTACTTCAATTTTAATCTTTTGTATTTCACTATTAATAAAATTATTTTAATTAGAGAAATATTTCTGCAAATGTATTGTAATTTCTGTATTTATTTTATAACTTTGCTCCCTAATATTGGCTTTTTTCCATTCTACGCTTAACAATTTCATATATAAAGCCTCTATTCTTTCGAATTGTTTGAAATAAGTATTACTAATTTATTTTAATATAAAATAGAGTTATGAATACGCTAAATAATTCAATCGTCACCGAAATTATTCTCGATGGTATCATAGAAAAACACAAAGGGAAACCGGGCATATTACTTACTACACTGGAAAAGGTGCAGGAAGAGAACCCTTTGAAATTCTTACCAACCGAAACATTATCGGATGTTTCAAAAAAGCTGAATATTCCTTTCACTCAGGTTTATAGTGTTGCCACTTTTTATTCGTTTTTCAATCTAAAACCTCAGGGCAAACATTCCATTATTGTTTGTCGCGGAACAGCATGCCACACCAAGGGTTCAAAAGCTTTGCTTGATGAAATAGGTCCGATTTTGGGAATTAACAGCCATAAAATTGAAACAGAACCTTCTTATACGACTTCTGACAACATGTTTACTGTTAAGACAGTAGCCTGTTTTGGACAATGTGCTCAGTCACCTGTAGTAGCAGTGAATGGCATTATGTATAGCAATGTCAATTCTCAGAAGCTTTTGAAAATTCTTTCGAAATTAAAAAATCAAAGAAAATAAGACGACAGACAACTGACGACAGACTGCAGACTGCAGAAAATACTAAGTTTTTTAAAAAAAATCAAACCATTCAAACATCAAACTTTTAAAACATCAAACCTATCAAATGGTAGCGAAGCGGACATCTCTTTTGCGGGATTTTTCTAACATCAACTTTTCAAAAATATTTCCATGAAAACAAAAGAGCTTGAAATATTAAGACAGAATGGATTAACAAATATTCTTCCAAGCAAGCCAATGATAATGATTGGTATGGGTACTTGCGGAATTGGTAATGGTGCCGATCTGGTTTATAACCGATTATTTAAAGAAATTACTGACAAAAATCTCAATATCTTATTAAAAAAAACAGGATGTTTTGGATTTTGTTCGCAAGAACCGTTGGTTACACTTTATCAACCCTCAAAGCCATTGTTGGTTTATAGTCAGGTCGACGAAAAAGATGCTGTTCGTATTATAGAAGGTGTATTGAAAGGAAAAGTATATCTGAAAAAGTTATTGTTTCGAATTGATTCATGGAATCACCATACAGCAAAAATAGAATATGGTAAGGGCTACAATGATATTCCACACTGGGATGACATATCATTTTTCAAAGGTCAGAAAAAAATTGTATTACGCAATGCCGGAATAATTAACCCCGAATCGATTCACGATTATATTGCTGTTGGTGGTTATCATGCACTTTCAAAAACCCTTACGGGTATGCATTCGTTGGATATTATAAACGAAGTGATTGATGCAAAACTTCGTGGACGTGGTGGTGCCGGCTTTCCAACCGGTGTAAAATGGGGAATCATGCAACGGGCAGTTGCTGATACTAAGTATTTGATTTGCAATGCCGATGAAGGCGATCCTGGTGCTTATATGAATCGAAATGAAATTGAAAGTGACCCACATTCAATTATTGAAGGTATGTTGATTGGTGGTTTTGCCATGGGCGCATCCGAAGGAATTGCCTATATGCGTGCAGAATATCCATTGGCAGTGAAAAGATTGGAATTGGCAATTGAACAGGCAAAAGAATATGGATTGTTAGGATACAATATTCTCGGAACGGGATTTAATTTCAATCTCCAAATTGTGGAAGGAGCGGGAGCTTTTGTTTGTGGAGAAGAAACAGCTTTGATTGCCTCCATCGAAGGAAAAGCAGGTCGTCCCATGCCACGTCCACCATATCCTGCCGGCACAGGTTTATATGGAAAACCAACCAATATAAACAATGTGGAAACATGGTGTAATATTCCAGTTATTATTGAAAACGGAAGTAAATGGTTTAAAGAAACCGGAACTGAAAAAAGTCCCGGAACAAAAGTGTTTTCGTTGGTGGGGAAAGTGAAAAACACAGGTTTAGTGGAATTGCCATTGGGTTCTACTATTGAGCAATTTGTTTTCCAGATTGGCGAAGGCACAGGTGATTCGAAACTGGTAAAAGCTGTGCAAACCGGTGGTCCATCGGGTGGTTGTATTCCATTGGAACATTTTTCAACACCGGTCGATTACGAATCATTGGCAAGTTTAGGCGCAATTATGGGCTCCGGCGGAATGGTGGTAATGGATCAGGATAATTGTATGGTGGATGTAGCCCGATATTTTCTTGAATTTAATTCGTCCGAATCCTGCGGAAAATGTACACCATGCCGCGAAGGTTTGGCACAGGCGCTGGCAATTTTGACCAGAATATCAAAAGGTCAGGGAACGTACGAAGATATTAGTACTTTGGAATTATTGAGTCGCACCATCAAAGATACAGCTATATGTGGACTCGGACAAACTGCTCCAAATCCAATTCTCACCACTTTGAAATATTTCAGACACGAATACGAAGAGCACATCCAGGTAAAACGTTGTTATGCCGGATCTTGTGAATCATTATTTCTGGCATTGTGCGAAAACAGTTGTCCACTACACATGAATATCCCTGGTTATATTGAACTGATAAAGGAAAACCGGCTTGAAGAAGCTTTTGAATTAACACTGCGTGATAATCCAATTCCGGGAACAATTGGTCGGATTTGCCATTTCCATTGTCAGATGCGTTGTCGACGCGATATGATTGACGAACCGGTTTCTCAGGGCGAAATTCACCGATATTTGGCAGACACCATGTATAAGTTGGGCAAAGAACACGAAATATATGACAAACTGATAAAGGAAAAATTTTCTGAAACAGGTAAAAGTATAGCCATTGTTGGTGCCGGTCCGGCAGGAATTACTGCAGCTTATTATTTGATACGATTAGGTCATACTGTTACTGTATACGATGCATTTCCCGAGGCTGGGGGTGTAGTTCGGTATGGCATTCCACAATATCGTTTGCCAAAATCGGTATTGCAAAAAGAGATGGAATTCATCAAAAAACTGGGTGTCAAGTTTCTGTTTAACCAAAAGTTAGGCGAAAATCTATCCTTCGATATTCTTAAAAAGGAATTTGATTCCATATACCTAGCAATTGGCGCATGGAAAGACATTGATTTGAACATTCCCGGCGAAAATGCTAAAGGTGTTTTTGCGGGTACTGAATTTCTAAAAGAACTGGCTTTGGGTAAAACTCCAAAACTGGGACAAAGAGTAGTTATCATTGGTGCCGGTAATGTGGCCATCGATGCCGCCCGAAGTATTTGGCGATTGGGAAAAGAAGTTACTGTTGTGTACCGTCGCGAAAAATGCGATATGCCCGCCAATAAAATTGAGATTGTAGAGTCGGAAGCCGAAAAAATAAAATATCATTTTCTGGCAGCGCCTAACGAAATAATTGTTGACAAAACCGGTAATGTGAAAGCATTACGGGTGGAAGTGATGACAGGGGGAAGTATAGATGCTTCGGGCAGACGAAAACCTGTTTCGACAGGGAAATTTCAGGAAATTCCTTGCGATTCGATTATTCTCGCAGTTGGCGAACGTGTTGATTCAGGTATTTTTGCAAATGAAGGATTAGAAGTCACAAAAGACGGAAGATTAATAATTGATCCATACACATTCCAAACGTCATTATCAGGAGTATATTCAGGGGGCGATGCGGTTACCGGTCCGGCAACAGCAGCCGAAGCAATGGGAATGGCCAAAAAAGCTGCCGAGTCTATCGATTTTGCATTAATGAATGAAAAGCGATTCCATAAATTATTTCGTACTTTCGAATACAAGAATCTGGTGCCGGTTGACCCAAAGAAAAGTTCAAAAAATATCTCCGAAAAACTGTCAGTAAAAGAGCGAATTGGTAATTTTCAGGAAGTTGAGATTGGATATTCCGGCGAACAAGCGCGAAATGAAGTTGAAAGATGTTTGCGTTGTGATGTTAGATGCTAGAACCCCCAAACCCCCAAAATGGGGGTTTTAAGATATACACTTATGAAACAAACAAATGATGCTATTTTTCTCCCAAAATGGAATACTGCAAATCCATATATCTATCACATAATGAAAGATAAACGAAAAGTGATGAGAGATAATATGACAAATGCAGAATCTTTTTTATGGGAATATATTAGAAGTAAAAAATTAGGAGTAAAGTTTCGCCGACAACATGTAATTGGAAAATATATTCCAGATTTTGTAGCTCTCGCTTCCAAACTTATTATTGAAGTTGATGGTGAGATTCATAAATATCAGATAGAAGAAGATGAACATAGAACCTCTGAATTAAATGAAAAAGGTTTCAAAGTAATTCGGTTTACAAATAATGAAATATTTAAAGATATTAATCTGGTTTTAGAAAAAATAAAAGCTGAATTACATTAATTTCATAAACTGCGTCTTAAAGCCCCCATTTGGGGGTTTGGGGAATGATTCAAATGTACTAATTTCATAAACTGCGTCTTAAAGCCCGCATTCGGGGGTTTGGGGAATGATTCAAATGTACTAATTTCATAAACTGCGTCTTAAAGCC
>JACDZH010000479.1 GCA_013426815.1 Paludibacter sp. | reverse complement strand
TTGATTATTTGATTGTTATAAGTGTTAATAATTGTCATGCGTAAAACAGGAGACTGCATTTTTTACCAAATGTGAAAAAAATTGGATATGGTTTGATATAATTTTGCATCATAATTTTAATATCAAACTAAAATGAAATCAATTTCTAACATTCTAATTTTTAGCAGTCTTATGACAACTGTAACTTTTTCACATTCGCAACAAAATGATTTATCATCATTAAATGATGATTTTAACAAAACTTCGTCTTTATCAAATTGGCAATCTCACCATCAAACTGAGGGTTGGCCTCAATTTATTTGCAAAGTTGAAATTGATGAAGCAGAAAGTATTTTATATATCGAACCATCGACTTCTGCTTGGTACGGAGAGTTTCACCGCAGTCCATATTACTTTAAAAAAGTAAAAGGTAATTTTACAATTACTACTAAACTAAAAGTTACAGGTCTGAAAACATTGTCACCAACCAAAGGATTTTCATTGGCAGGATTAATGCTGCGTTCGCCGAGACCCATCTCCATATCTAAATTTAAAAAAGGGTATGAAAACTGGATGTTTTTATCAACAGGTTCTGCAACAAAAAAAGGGAAACCCCAGTTTGAATCAAAAAACACTGTAAATGGTATGAGTAAACTCAAGGTATTTCCAAGTAAACAAGGTTGGGTATATCTTTCCATTTCACGAATAGACCATACTTTTTACCAATCATATCGCTACGAAGGCGAACAACAATGGATTCTTTTAAGAGTTATTGAACGTCCTGAAATGCCTGATGAATTGCAGGCGGGAATGCTCGCCTATTCAGGCTTTTGGAATCTAATGAAATGGTATTTCAGTGCTAAGAAATTTAATTCCAATGAAACAAAAAACAAAGCCGATTTAATTGCAAAATTTGACTTTACACACTTCCTATATATTAATGACACCAACGTAATCACCCACTTTAAAGTTGGTTTTTACAATAAACCTATGCCTGCCGAACTCAAACGACAATTAAGATTGGATGAAATTTAAAAAGCTTGAGAAGTCAATATTAATCAAAGTTAAATATATATTCTTCGGTTATGATTCTTACAAGATTAAAATCACTGTTGTCCGGTAAAAGAATTTTGATTAGATTGAAAAAAGAGGAGCCA
>JACDZH010000120.1 GCA_013426815.1 Paludibacter sp. | reverse complement strand
GCCAAAAAAGGAATTTCGGGCAAAGCACTTTTCGAATCGAAATGCATCATGTGTCACGCAGCCAATCAGAATTTGGTGGGTCCTTCGGTAACCGAAATTGTTGGAATTTACAAAGGAAAAAATCAGGAAATGAAAAATTGGATAAATGAACCCGGCAAAAAAAGAGCAAATTCGTCGCAAATGCCGGCGTTCAAAGGGCAATTTAACGATAGCGAAATGGAGGCACTGGTAAAATATATAATGGGAGAGTAAAAAAAAATTAAGCAACAGGAATTCACCCATTAATGGCAAATAAAATTTTGTCATTGATGGGTGTTTTATTTTTTTTTGACATTCAGCTTACTAACAAGATTAACATAAATAATCTTATAATAAAACTCAATTTTCTTCACGATAAAAAGGCTTTCGCACACATTGACTACCAAGCGTTCCGCATGAATTTCAATCATATCGCGAAGCAATAGGGCTGTTTTCTTTTCGTCTTCAATGATTAATATGTTCATCTTAAAAGAGTTTCAGAGTGGTGCTATAATCTGTTTCGGTTTGCTCTATCTTAATGCCATCGGTAATTCCAAGTAATTCGTAGCGTATTTTCAAATTCTCAGTTCCCAGTCCAAACGATTCGTCTGTAGTGCATTTTGGTTGATAATTGTTTGAAACTATTATAATTGATACTTCAGGTTGAAATAGTTGAATATTCAACGGATGTGCTTCCGAAACAATGTTGTGTTTTATACAATTTTAGACTAATAATTGCAATGCAAAAGCCGGCAGACTGTATTGTAGCGACTCATCAATGATTTTAATTTCCACGGATAAAGCATTTTCATGCCTCAATTTTAATAAATAAATATATGCTTTCAGAAATTCCAGTTCTTCACCAAGCGTTACCACGGCCGATTCACGTTTTTGCAGAATTTGACGATATACGTCGGATAGTTTTAATATATATTCTTCTGACTGAGGGTCGTTATTCCGAACCATTGACCTCAAAGTACTCAAACTATTAAACAAAAAATGCGGATTTACCTGTTGGCGAAGCTGATTGAGTTGCGCTTTCAGGTTTTCCGACTGTAGCGAGATATTTTCTACCCTGAATTTTTCACGCTCTTTGGCAGACCGAAGACTCTGAATAATTGCAATATAAAGAATAGAGCCAAGTAATAGTCGCAAACCAATTATCCATTGCCAGTGATTATCCGGCAGTTTTATGATTGGACGCAAATAGAAGTGAGTAATTGTTGAGAAAACAATTATTAAAGCAGAACTTATACTAACTATAGCAAACCATCTATAGACAGGATTTGAGATATTGAGCAGTTTTTCAAGTACTTTCCAAAGCAAAATCAAAAATAAAGTGGCTGAGAGCCATGTGCTAAAAACCGAATACCATTCATAATCAATTTCAAAAGAGCTATTGCTCAGAATATTAATTCCGGGCAATACCAGCGAAATGATAAACGGCAGGTATTTTTCTATTTTACTCATAAAATCGTATTGAAAATTAACCGTAAAGATATAATATTTTGTGAAAATGACAAATAATGAAATCAGCAGATAGTTCAGTGACAAAAAGCCACTATTGAGTGACACAATCACCCTCTCTGATGAATTTGTTTTTTATTATACGTTGTGCATTCTACTTTTGCTCTCCTAATTTAAAAACTATTCAAATGAACACAAAAATTTTTAGCAGAATTGCTATTCATCAGTTGACACTGATACTATTTATTTCCATTTTATCTTTCGGTTGCACAACTGAAGAGTTAGTAATTGTAGCACGTGATGCAGCTTCAGTAGGCAGTTATCCAATTGTAGGTACAAGTCAAACCAAAAGCTGGGACAGTGCCGGCAATATTATCAATCCTGTTTTGGGAGAAGCATTTTATGGTCAGGATGCTCAATTTGCGCATACAGCTCCGTCTTACACCAAAAGCAGTGATGGACTAACCGTTAAAGACGAAGTTACAGGTTTAACATGGCAAAAAAGCTATGATAGTGGTACTTACTACTGGTCTGGTACTCAAAGCGTAATTAGTAGTCTAAACAAAAAAAAATATGGAGGATACAGCGACTGGCGTTTGCCAACCATTAAGGAGCTATACTCTTTATGGGATGTAAGTGTCGGATGGCCCTATATTGATACAGATTATTTTGACATTACATATACAGATGAACAAGAACTTAGTCACGCAATATTCTGGAGTAGCGACAAATACACTGGAGTATTGGGCAATGTGAGCTCAAGTATGGAAACGCCTGGCTCAGAACTTGCCTTTGGTGTGAATTTTGGCACCGGACATATTAAATCGTATAGTATCAGCGTAGGTCCAAAACATCAGGTTCGCTCTGTGCGCGGCAACCTTGCGTATGGCGTAAATTTATTTCAAAACAACAACGATGGTACAATTTCCGATTTGGCTACCGGCCTCATGTGGCCAAAAGCCGACAACGGTTCGGGTATGGATTGGGAACATGCTTTGGCTTATGCGCAAACTCAGAATAAAGCCAATTATCTGGGTCATAACGATTGGCGATTGCCCAATACAAAAGAACTTCAAAGTTTGGTGGATTACACTCGCTCGCCTTATGCTACCAACGCTGCCAATGTAGGCCCGGCAATAAATGCACTGTTCAGTTGTACCAGTATTCTAAACGATGGTGGAAAGGCTGACTATCCTTATTATTGGACAGGTACATCGGCTATGTCAATGGCAAATGGGTCTTATCCTTCGGCATGGTATGTGGCTTTTGGTCAGGCTGAAGATGGATTTGGAGAAAACCTTCATGGTGCTGGTGCTGTACGCTTCGACAAAAAGGTAGTAGGAACTGGCGAAGGAGAAGAACGTGTATTGAACTTTGTACGATTGGTGAGAAATATCAAATAAATTACAAACATGAAAATAAACCTATTAATAATTACGCTTTTATTATCCCAACTCTCTTTTTCTCAAAACAATAAGCAAAATATTCGAGGCGTTATCACGGATAAACTTTCGCAAGTTACACTGCCCGGCGCTACTGTTCAAATAGTTGATAAAACGAGCAATAAAGGAGCTTCCGCAGATGCCAATGGGAACTACGTACTCACAGACATTTCGCCGGAAATATACGAAATTAAGGTTTCGTTTGTGGGCTACAAAGATGTGGTGATACCCAATGTGGTGGTTATTTCAGGAAAAGAAACCATTTTGGATGTTACAATGGAAGAAAATTTAAGACAGCTCAGTGAAGTGGTGGTTACTGCCAACACCAAAGATAAAGCTATCAATAATTTAGCTCCCATTAGTGCCCGTATGTTTTCGGTGGAAGAAGTAAACCGATATGCTGGCGGACGAAGCGATCCTGCCCGTTTGGCTGCCAATTTTGCCGGCGTGAGTGCACCCGATGACAGCCGAAATGACATCGTGATTCGTGGCAATTCGCCGGTTGGTGTTTTGTGGCGCATCGATGGAATGAATGTAACTAACCCCAACCATTTTGCTGCTGTTGGTACAACCGGTGGTGCAGTGAGCGCCCTGAATACCAACTTGTTGAAAAGTTCCGACTTTATGACTTCAGCTTTTCCGGCAGAATATGGCAATGCCGTAGCGGGAGTTTTTGACCTGGGTTTCCGGAATGGGAATACCCAAAAGCGTGAAACTACCGTTCAAGCAGGTTTAATAACCGGACTGGAAGCTACCACCGAAGGCCCTATCAACAAAGAAAAAGGTTCGTCGTATTTGGTTGGCTATCGGTATGCGTTGGCAGGTGTGGCACAAGCTGTTGGCATTGATATTGGCACTACGGCATTGCCTTCTTATCAGGATTTGTCGTTCAAATTGAACAGCGGAAATACAAAATTGGGACGGTTTTCACTGTTTGGCAAATTGGCAAACAGTAGTATTGATATTTCGAGTGGCGGTGGAAATACGCTCTATGGTGGCGGCAGAGATGGTCATAATTTAGGCAGCGAAATTGCAATTCTTGGATTGAAGCATTTTAAGCAACTCAATGAAAAATCATTTTTAAGCTCCACTATTGGACTTAATTATTCAAATACCGACCAATTGGCTTATACTGTTGACTCTACAGGAAATTCGTACAATACTGAGGAGAATACAACCACTAAAACGGGCTACAATTTTATGACAAGCTATAATTCAAAAATCAATTCGAGGTTGTTTGTCAAAGTGGGCGCGCAGGCAGAAGTGATGAACTTGTATCTTAATTTGAGAACTAGAAAGGATGAGCGTGAAAGTTGGAAACAGACATGGGATTATGACAGTTATACCGCATTGGCACAGGTATTTGCACATGCTAAATACAGCATTAACGATAAACTGGTAATGAATGCGGGACTTCACGCTCAACAATTTATGCTGAATAATTCCGTTTCGTTAGAACCGCGATTTGGATTAAAATATGAAATGAATAGCAATTCTAGCTTTAGTTTGGGCTATGGATTACATTCGCAAATGCAACCCGTGAATGTCTATTTTCTTCAAACCGCACTGGCAGATGGCACTTACGAGTACAACAACAAAAGCTTGGATTTTACTAAAAGCCATCATTTTGTGTTGGGATATGATTTGCAACCGTTTAAAGATTGGCGTTTGAAAGCGGAAGCGTATTATCAATCACTTTACGACGTGCCAGTAAACACATTTTCAAGTAGTTACTCAATGCTAAATACCGGAGCCAGTTTTAAAACCGATTTGGAGGACAAACTTACAAACGGTGGCACGGGAACAAATTATGGTGTGGAATTAACCCTCGAGAAGTTTTTTAGCAAGGGATATGGCTTGTTTACTTCGTCGCTTTACGATTCCAAATACACCGGAAGCGATGGTGTGGAACGGAATACGGCTTTTAATGGCAAATATGTTGTAAATCTGTTAGTTGGCAAAGAATGGAAAGTGGGCAGCATGAAGCAAAATAAAATCTCCACAGACATTAAATGTACCAATGCTGGAGGTAGAGCGTACACACCTTATGATTTAACGGCTTCTAATCTGGCTGGTCGCGAAGTGCTTTCAACCGATGCTTATTCTGCTTTTTATGATGCTTATTTCCGATTGGATTTTAAAATTGGATACACGCACAACAGCCCAACGAAAAAAATATCTCAATCTTTTTCATTAGATTTGCAAAATGTAACGGATAATGATAATGTTTTTTCGCAAAATTACGACCAGCGAAATAAGTCAATAAATACCACTTATCAACTTGGATTTTTCCCGAATGTGGTTTACAAAATACAGTTTTAGAGTTTCATAGTCATGAAAAACCTCAAAAATAAATTTCTACTGTTTTACGCTATTATTTGGATACTGGTATTTTTGGGTCCTTATTTGAGGAGCATTGGTGATACCGACCCAAGTGGTTGGGTAAGAATGCTGGGTGATTGGGCAAATTTATTCTTGCTATTCCTTGTTTTTATCGTCAATTTATGGATATTAGTACCAAAATTACTATTCAATAATAAACGAACTCGTTATGTATTGATAGTGAGCGCATTGATACTGATAATAAGCGTAATGGATATAATTATTCATCAAGGCAATGGGCCAATTCAAAGCCCTATTATTCAGAATAATAATCCTTTTGCAATGCATTCGCTTATTGGCACAATTTTCAACAATTTAGTCATTGCAGTGCTTATTATTGGTAGTAGTACTGCGTTTGAATTGTTTGCCAAATGGAGTACTGAGCAGAAAATTCGTAAAGAAATAGAAAACGTGCAGCTCGCCACTAATCTGGCATTGCTACGCAATCAGGTGAGTCCGCACTTTTTTATGAATACGCTCAATAATATCCATTCGCTGATTGAAATGGATGCACACAAAGCGCAAGATGCGGTTGAACGACTTTCCACTTTGATGCGATATTTGCTGTATGATTCGGCTCAAAACTTGCTTGAACTCCGAAAGGAAATTGAATTTATTCACAGTTTTATTACCTTGATGCAACTCCGACATTCTGATGAAGTGGAAGTTACAACCATTATTCCGGAGCAAATTCCCGACATAAAAATACCACCAATGCTCTTTATTTCGTTGATAGAAAATGCATTCAAACACGGCGTGAGTTATCCGCACAAGTCGTTTATCTATTTTGAGCTAAAGACCACCGAAACTGCCTTGAATTGCATTATCAAAAAGAGTAAACATGCAAAAAAACAACAAACGAAAGGTGAATATTCAGGAATTGGACTCAAGAATATCAAAGAAAGTTTGAAGTTGTTGTATGGCGAAAATTACAAGTTGGACATTGCCGATACTGCTACTGAATTTAAAGTAAACCTCATGATACCGTTATGAAACGAGCACGATAGACAAATTCTGACACGCAAGGAGATGTTTATGTGCGAGTTCCATATGACAAATAAAAAACAATTATAAACACATGAAAATAAAATGCATTGCCATCGACGATGAACCATTGGCTGTAATGAAAATAGCCGGATATATTCAGAAAATACCATTTCTGGAACTGGTGGCGGAGTGTCGCAACGTTTCTGAAACAATGGAAGTGATGAGCAATACTGAAATTCAGCTCTTATTTATCGACATTAATATGCCCGACATGAGTGGAATGGAGTTTGTAAAAGCATTGCGTAACAAACCGTATATTGTATTCACTACCGCTTATAGCGAATATGCTGTGGAAGGATTTGAGGTTGAAGCAGTTGATTACCTTTTGAAACCAATCAGTTTTGTAAATCTGCTAAAAGCAACCAATAAAGTGAAAGCGCAGATGGATTTAAAAGCGAATAATCAAAAAGACAACAAAGAGGAACCTGCCAGTTTTATGTTTGTAAAATCAGCTTATAAATCCATACGTGTAGATTTTGACAACATAAAATACATCGAAAGTCAACACGAATATATTAAAATACACTTGCTTAGCAATGAATCTGTAACGACCAAGTTGAGCCTAAAATCTATTGAAGAGTTACTTCCTGCAAATCAATTTGTAAAAATTCACCGTTCGTTTATTGTCAATTTTAATGAAGTTAGCACAATTGAGCGCAACAGAATTGTATTTGAAAATAAAATTTACATACCTATCAGCGAGCAATATAATGACAGTTTTCAGAAAAGTATTGATAGAAAGGCAGAAACAATCTAATTATTGTACATATTTATAACAAAACCGTCCAATCTGAAATTTCAGATTGGACGGTTTTTATCTTATAGTCATTTTTTATTCGAAAAATGTAAAACTGGAAAAACTAACAAAGTAATCCTTAGCTTCGCAAATAGTCGTAATATTGGGTGGGTAAAAAGCAACTTTAATAGATAAATTTATAATTAGTCTTAGTAACCTCTAATAGCCTCAATACCAGGTAAAACGCGTCCTTCGATGGCTTCGAGCAATGCACCACCACCGGTCGAAACGTAAGAAACACCATCAGCCATACCAAATTTATTGACACAAGCCACTGAATCGCCACCACCAACAAGCGAGAAAGCACCATTTTTTGTAGCCTCAACAATGGCTTCACCCACAGCGCGTGAACCATGTGTAAAATTATCGAACTCAAAAACGCCTGTTGGACCGTTCCATAGAATTGTTTTGGATGCTTTAATCACATCAGTAAAGATTTTTTCAGTCTCAGGTCCGATGTCCAGTCCTTCCCAACCATCAGGAATTTGATCGACAGCTACAAAAGCTGTTTTGGCATCGTTACTGAATGCATCTGCAATTTTCGCATCAACTGCCAAAACTATATTTACATTGTTAGCCTTGGCTTTAGCCAAAAGTTCGAGTGCCAAATCAAGTTTGTCATTTTCACAGATTGAAATTCCAATTTTCCCACCCAGTGCTTTTGTAAAAGTGTAAGTCATTCCGCCGGCAATAATCAAATTATCTACCTTTGTAAGAAGGTTTTCGATAATATCAATTTTCGAAGAAACTTTAGATCCTCCCATGATAGCCGTAAAAGGACGTGCTGTATCAGTCATGATTTTATGAACAGCAATCACTTCTTTTTCCATCAAATAACCAAACATTTTATTATCTTCATCAAAATACTTAGCGATCAAAGCTGTTGATGCGTGAGCACGGTGAGCTGTTCCGAATGCATCATTTACATAACAATCGGCGTAAGATGCCAAGGTTTCAGTAAATTTCTTTTGGCTTTCTTTTGTTGCTTTTTTTGCAATTGCTTTTTCATCTTCTGTTGCAGTATCAGCCAATCGTGGTTTGCCTTCTTCTTCTTCGTAGAAACGAAGATTTTCGAGCATTAAAACTTCACCTGATTTCAAATCAGCAGCCAGTTTTGCAGTTTCGGCACCCATACAGTCAGCAGTAAATTTCACATCTACACCCAAAAGTTCCGAAACATGTGGTAATATGGATTTCAGGGAATATTTATTGTCTGGATTCTTTTTAGGTCTTCCCATATGTGAAGCAATAACTACACTTCCGCCATCGGCTAGAATCTTTTTCAAGGTAGGCAACGCAGCACGAATGCGAGTGTCATCTGTAATCTCGGCGTTTTCGCTCAAAGGGACATTAAAATCTACACGAACGAAAGCTCTTTTACCAGCAAAATTAAATTTGTCAATAGTTTGCATATTGTTTTCGATTTAAAAGTAAATAATTTCGAATATTTAAGTTATAAGTATCAATTGTATTAAGATTTTGTATCTTTTTCTTTCTTCTTGTTACTTTTCGGGTACAAAGGTACGAAAAAGTTATAAATTAGCTTTGTTTGCTTACAATGTATTTAAGATAAAAATGACCTTTTTATCTAAAAAAAAATTAAAGAAATTTTTCTTTAATTGAATATATATATGTACCTTTGTGCCGAAATTAAAAAAAATAATTTTAACAATAAAAAATAGATTAATTATGTCAAAAGTAACTGTTGTTGGTGCCGGAAATGTTGGTGCCACTTGTACAAATGTTCTCTTATTCAATGAAGTTGCCGATCAAGTAGTAATGCTTGACGTTAAAGAAGGCTTATCGGAAGGTAAAGCATTAGATATGCTTCAAACTGCTTCGCTGCTTGGTTTCGATTCTAAAATTGTAGGCTGTACCAATGATTATGCCCAAACAGCAGATTCTGATGTTGTTGTTATCACTTCGGGAATTCCACGTAAACCCGGTATGACTCGCGAAGAATTAATTGGAGTAAATGCAGGAATTGTAAAAAGTGTAGCTGAAAATATCCTTAAATTCTCACCAAAAGCGATTATCGTAGTTGTGAGTAATCCGATGGATACAATGACCTATTTAGCATTGAAAACCACCGGTCTTCCAAAAAACAAAATCATTGGAATGGGCGGAACACTTGATAGCTCTCGCTTCAAATGTTATTTAAGTAAAGCATTAAATGCCAATCCAACAGAAGTTGAAGGCTTGGTTATAGGTGGTCATGGCGACACAACTATGATTCCATTGACTCGTTTCGCAACATATAAAGGTCGTCCGGTTACAGATATTTTGGGCAAAGCTACTTTGGATAAAGTCGTAGCCGACACCATGGTTGGTGGTGCTACTTTAACAAGTTTGCTCGGTACATCTGCTTGGTATGCTCCAGGAGCTGCAGCAGCTTATCTCGTTGAATCAATTATTCACGATCAGAAAAAAATTATTCCTTGCTGTGTTTCGTTGGAAGGTGAATATGGTCAAAATAATATCTGTATTGGTGTGCCGGTAGTTATTGGTAAAAATGGTGTAGAAGAAATTATTGATTATAAATTAAATGCAGAAGAAAATGCATTATTTGAAAAAAGTGCTGCTGTAGTACGTGGAACTAATGATGTTTTGAATGATATCAAGGTTTTATAATGAAATAACCTATTC
Organism: Paludibacter sp.; assembly: GCA_013426815.1. GTDB lineage: Bacteria > Bacteroidota > Bacteroidia > Bacteroidales > Paludibacteraceae > Paludibacter. Next base: position 69 of record JACDZH010000120.1, on the reverse strand, counting down.
AAAAATTCCGTGACCGATTAATTAGAGTGTGTTTATAAAGTCCTATATTTTTTGCTCGATTTTATAAAA
>JACDZH010000119.1 GCA_013426815.1 Paludibacter sp. | reverse complement strand
TATATACACAAATTTTTAAACACTTTTGTGACTAAAAAAACACACTCTAATTATCTAAAATGCCTAATATTAAATTCCCATTGCCTGATTTGCTGTAATTGTAATCATCCGTACAATATCATCTATAGAACAGCCTCGCGAAAGATCGTTAATTGGTGAAGCCATACCTTGCAGAATTGGACCAACAGCTTGCGCACCGGCAAATCGTTCGACTAATTTGTAAGCAATATTTCCGGCTTGCAAATCAGGGAATACCAATACATTGGCATGTCCGGCAATTTTACTTCCGGGCGATTTATTTTGTCCTATAGCGGGAACAATGGCAGCATCTGCTTGCATTTCGCCATCTATTTGCAACTCGGGTGCCATTTCCTTTGCAATTCTGGTTGCTTCCACCACTTTATCCACCAGTTCGTGTTTAGCACTTCCTTTGGTCGAAAAACTCAACATGGCAATTCTTGGTTCAATTCCGCAAATAATACGAGCTGTATCGGCTGTACAAACAGCAATTTGTGCCAATTCTACGGCAGTAGGATTAGGATTTACTGCACAATCAGCAAATACCAATAAGCCATTCTCTCCAAATTGATGTGTTGGTGTAAACATTAATAATGCGCCCGAAACAACATGAATACCAGGCAATGTTTTTACAATTTGGAAAGCAGGACGAAGTACATTTCCGGTAGTATTTCGTGCACCGGCTAATTCACCATCGGCATCACCATTTTTTATCATCAAACAACCTAAATATAATGGGTCTTTTGCCAGTTTCGTAGCTTCTTCCAATGTCATACCTTTACTATTTCTTACTTCATAAAGTAATTTGGCATACACATCCATTTTGGCATTTTTATCCGGATCAACAATTACTGCTTCCGAAATGTAAATAAGATCATTTTCAACAGCTAGATTGTTTATTTCCATTTCTTCTCCAATTAATATAATTTTTGCCGCCTTTTCTTTCAGAATAATATTCGCTGCTTTCAATGTGCGAATTTCCGTACCTTCGGGCAATACTATTCGCTTAGGGTCTGCCTTGGCGCGTGCCATAATTTTTTCGAGTAATTCCATTTTATTGAAATATAATATGTTGTAGTAAAACTTTGAAAAAAGTAAACTTTATGAATTGCGTTGTAAAGATACAGTTATTTTATAAAATTGCAATGTAGAGATGGCAATTTTTCCTAAATAATTGATTGAATGTCAAATTTCAAGTATAATTTATCAATTTCGAATGCTAATTAGTTCTACTTTGACTGATTAAAGACTAATTTTAAAGGAAAGAAATTCAAAAGAATAGCAATGCAGATTTAACGGATAAGGCAGATTAAAACAGATATAAATTAAAAAAAACAGATATAATTCGGATTTAAATTTGACAAGTCAAAATTAGGATGAAATAAAGTGAAACTATAACCTTAATCTGCAAATTTCATTTATGAAATATTTTAATCCGTGTATAAATCAGTTATCATTTCCAAAAAATATTTTGCTAAATCCGCGTTCCTATTACTTTTAAGATAAATCTGTCAAAGTAGAATTAGTTCGTTTTATTGCTTTTCGAAAGAAGATACTACAACTCAAAACACAATTAAAAAACCCATTTTATCATAAGTCGCATATCAGTTTTCCTGTTTCCAAAAATAGTTTCATTTCCTGCACTCAATAATTCTCGATCATCGGCATACACGGTTTGTGCAATTTTAAACCAAAGGGAAATATGTTTGCTCATTTCATATTGAAAATTTAAATAATACCTACTTCCTAAACCATAATACATAGGAATTGAAAAAGCATAGAGAACATCCTTTTCGTAAGAATAAAGACGGTTTTCGTAGTTCACTGCATCAAAAAATTGTAACCTTACATCTACTTTCAAAGGTAAAACAGGGAAAGCATAGCTCACATCTTGTATGGCACTGAAACCATAAGTCCAGCCAGCATCAGCCTGGCAAAACAAATTACCGTCTAAAACATTTTTAAAACTAAAACTTCCGAAAAAATATGTTAGGTTATATCTGAATGAAGCTTTTCGAATGGGAACTACCAAAGGCATTACAACTTCATTACCGGACAAATTACTTTGTTTAATCTCGTATTTCAATCGCCAAAACATTGAAATATTGCGCTTTGCAGAAAAATCAGTTTGAAATAAATAATCGGTTCCAATCGAAGGCGCATCAATTCCAAATTTCGGCCATGGAAAACGATAACTATCGGCATAAGCAACCATTTTCCACTTTCTGAAAGGTCGGACTTCAGTACCAATATAAAAACCTGTTTCGTTATTAATTCTTGAAGTTTCGGAAAAAGCCGTAGCATAGAAAGTATCATACTCTGGTGAATAATAGCGATATAAAGCTACCAGACTAACTTGCGATATCGGACTAAATGTAAAACCATTGATGGTGGCTAAGGAAGTATTATCGGTTAATGCCGTTTCACCGAAAAAATTAATTTTGTGCCATCGTATGCGATAATGAATTCCGGTTGTGGTTTGTTGTTTGCCGGAAAAATAGAAGTAATTATACACCGATTTATCAGGATCTAACTTATTGTCCAAAACTGTATGAACAGATGTTATTCCTACCTGAAAATTGGAAAATGTGTAAGTCGCATTTCCACCTATAATTTGTTGGTTTACAGTATGTTTAATGTTCATCTCATCCAAAGTACGATGTAGTCCTGTTTTGTTTATACTTGAGAAAGCACCATTAACAGTATCGCCATCAATTAATTTATTAGAATAGAAAACTGAAACATCAAATTTTCTAAGTCGAAGGGTGACTCCAGCACCTCTAAAAAAATTATATTCATCAGTCGAGCTGTACTTTTTGAGTCCTGAATTACGGGGAATAACATTCAAAACATATGATGATTTTCCCATACTTATTTCGGGATGAAGTACCAAACCATGTCCAAAATTGGCACGAAAATCACCTACAACAATTGTTTTAAATTTTCCAAAGTCATTAAGTTGCGCATAAACAGAATAAAAATCATAACCAACATGCTGTTTACCAATAAATTGCTCACCATCATCCTTTTCGGCTGTTACTCCCACTAGCATTCTATCTTTGAAATGAAATCGGTATTTCAAAGAATTATATAGGGCATTTCCTAAATAATTTCCAGAATTTGTTTCTGCTGCATTTATATCTTCTTCGGGTAAAAAATGGTATCCCTCTTTAGTTTCAATTCCTTTATCCATTCGGAAAAAGATTTCGTTTTTCCCATATTTTGATAAATCCTTCCAATAAATTTTCTTTCCGGCAACTTCTGTGTCTCTAATTAACACAAAGGGTAACATTCGTCTTATGTCCGTCAAGTCTAATCCTTCAATCAATTGTAGTTCATAAATACTTTGTAACTTACCAAATTTATAAATATACGATTGAATATTTTCAATTTGAATATCAGATAGAAAAGGTAATCTTTCTAATTCTTCGCGAGATGTAATATTCAAATTTATCTTGTTTTGTGCACAATACATTAAATCTTCATAAAAGGTATCATAATCAATAGCTTCTTCGCTTTCGGCTGTATATTGCTCGAAAATATCGGCAATTAATTGTTCAGTTGTAACAACAGCATCCTGAGCTCTCGCAATAGTAGAGAGCAAAAAAAGGAAACAAGTCAGATTAAGAAACGAACGCATAAATGTAAAAAGTAAGATGCTGAAAACGTCAATTTTTTGACGAAAATCGAAAATATTTAAACGTTAATTAAATCTTATGTTGAATTTTTGCAACTAAAACAAATGATCAATGTTTCAGAAAATGATATCTTATTGCTATCATGGTATTTAAACCAAGTAAAGGATGTAATTCACAGTTTAAATCCATTAAAAATCTACCGGAAATAAAACCGAAGCCAAGACATGGAACTAAATAATCGGAGTTGTATGCACCTAATTTAATAGCTAAATTGTGCAACATTGAGTACTCAAATCCTGTAGCAAAACGATAATTAGAGCTCAATTCCTTATCAATTTGGGTTCGCCATATCAATTCAGGTGAAAAATAATACTCAGATCCAAAACTAAAAATTGAAGGAATTCGTTTTTCAGTAAATTCAGTTTTCAAATTTGTTTGAGTCGGATTGAATGTGTTAAACCCGAGGTTGAAAACTGGCGAAAGTTGAACAGATAAACCAACTTGAGGTAACAATGCACCACGATAGGAATTTGATGCAGCAAAATAAGCAGAATAATAATTAAACTGCACACCCATAGAGAATTTGTTCGAAAAATTACGTGCTAATCCAAGTCCAATTAGCATTTCGTGATAGAGCGAATAACCAAAGTGTGAAAAAGAAATACCTGTATTCACTAGGTTTGACACAACACCAAATTGTAATGATTTGTTAGAAAGTTCGGGAATTATATATCTGTTTTCAAACTGAAATCCAATTTCGGTTTGTTCGAGATTTCCTAACATGGCAGGATTATTAAATGCTGTCCAGCTATGATTATCGGCAACTGAGGTTTGGGCAATGGAATTGGAAGTAGGAACAATACTTGATATTTGGGAAATTGAAAGCTGGCAAAAAGAAAAAATTACCAGCAAAGAGTAGATTTTCTTCATAGCTATCAAATATTTAGGTTCAAGTATCTAAAATAAAAGAGATAACAGACGTGAATTCAATTGTCAAAAATATAAAAAAAATATGATTTAACAACTAATTTTGAAAAAAATATTTATTCGGAAGTAGATTTGGAGATTTAACCTTGCAAAATTAATTTTTATAAATAGTAATGCTAATCACAATTATAAAACCAACATTTGTAGTATTCAACTTACTATTTGATTAAATATATCGGAGATATATTGAAGCATTTCTTTTCAATGTGTGAAACGTTTAATTGGTTCAAATCTGAAATGCAAAAAACAAAATGGCGGAAAGTGTAATAATACTCGTAGACGTAAAGCGTCTTTAAACAAATTAAAATTAACGACTCAACAGATATCCGAATAGAATTCTTAATTTTTAGCAACTAAATCGCTCGCTTTTGTTAATAATGCTTCACCTTTTCGGTAATAATATATTAAGCCAAAAGCCTGACATTTCAATAATCTGGAATAAGGAGGTTCGTCTTTAAAATTTGCCTCCACTTGATTCCAAATTTCCAGAATAATAGCATCGCCCTTCACTCTTAAATTCACCAAATCTTCCCAATTTCTGGTGGTTGTACTTTGATACTGTTTCTGAGTGGATTTATATTCTTTAAATACCTCGTAATGTACTTTTACTTTGGCTATAGCTGGATTATAAATAGGCAATCCTCCATTACGTATTCTTTCGTTTTCTCCATCAACCACACATTTTCCCCAATGCAACAACGCAGCTTCGGTACTTAAATCGGGAACAGTATGCAATCCCGGATCTAACTGGTAAAAAAGTTTATGATCTTTTTTTATATCACCACGAATAACTGATAGATTGAGCACTTGAATGAAATGAGAAATATAAAGTCGGGCATTGTGAACGATTAGTTGATAGCGTTTATTTGCAGAAACTTGGCTATCGAGTGTTTGCTGATATTGAGATAATTGCTTCTCGAAAATGCTGAGGTAGCTTTTGGCTTCATTAAGGGTTTTGTAAAATATAACCTGATCGCCAAAATTTTGTTTATCGGCTTGCTGCAAAGCTGTACGCAATGCTCGCAAACGAGCTTGATCTGTGTTTGGTAATCGACGGTATGGCATAACAGAGAATTGATAAATAATAGAATTACAGTTTATTGCCCACAAAGATAAAAATTATTCCATTCTAAACATCAATTTTTCAGCTAATTTACGCAATTCCTTCTTTTTATTCTCAGAAACTGATACTTTTTCTAATTTTGCGACTGCCTTTGTATAAAAAAACTGCATCTTGTCTTCGCAAATTTCTCTTACACCGAGATTACTGAAAAGTGACGTGACAGACTTTATCTTTTCAAATGATAATTCTTCGTCCGAATTGGTTAGCCATTTTTGTAATTCTTGAGCATCTTGTCCTTTTGCATTTTCAATAGCACGAATCAGTAAATAAGTTTTTTTGTTACATAGAATATCTCCGCCAATTCTTTTTCCAAAAGTAACTTCATCGCCGTACACATCCAACAAATCGTCCTTTAACTGAAAAGCGAGTCCAATATAGATTCCAAAATCATAGAGCAGCTGTGCATCCTTGTCGCCAGCACCACCTATCCAAGATCCAATTTTAAGTGCAGCACCCAATAATACGGCTGTTTTCAGCCGTATCATCTCAAGGTATTCGTTGTCATTTACATTGTCCCGATGTTCAAATTCAACATCATATTGCTGACCTTCACAAATTTCAGAAGCAGTTTTCGAAAATAAATCCAACGTACGTTTTAATTGATTTGCAGGCGATTGTGCTATAAACTGATAAGAAGCAATTTGCATTACATCGCCAGAAAGTATGGCAGTGTTGTCATCCCATTTTTTATGCACTGTGGGCTGTCCGCGGCGCACATCAGCCTTATCCATAATGTCATCGTGCAATAAGGTGAAATTATGAAATATTTCCAATCCAATTGCAGGACTAACAGCTTGTTGTATGTTATCCGAAAACAAATTACAAGCCATCAAAGTAAGTACAGGTCGAATGCGTTTTCCACCCATACCAAGTACATAACCAATTGGTTCATAAAGTCCATGTGGCCTTTTATTCCAGTCTATTTTTTCAATTTCGGTAGAAATTAGTTGGGTTATTTCTTCAAATGTATTCATACTTTGATAAATTGTGTACTTGTTTATTTGTTCAGTTGGTATAGTTCATTTTCAATAATCTCTGTCATTATATCCTTAATATCTAATCCTTTTGCTGCAATTTGTTGAGGAATAAAGCTGGTTGCAGTCATTCCGGGAGTTGTGTTCACTTCCAGCAAATTAATTACATCACCCTCAGAAATTATATAATCAATTCGTACAATGCCTTTACAACCCAAAATATCGTATATAGCTGAAGTTAGTTTCTGAACACGTTCGGTTAACAAATCGCTAATACGAGCCGGTGTTATTTCCTGAACCTGACCATTGTATTTGGCATCGTAATCGAAAAATTCATTTTCGCTCACCACTTCTGTAACCGGTAAAATCTGTGTTTTACTTCCGGTTTTATAAATACCGCAAGTTATTTCTGTTCCAGCTAAAAATGCTTCTATGATCACTTCCTCACCTTCGGAAAATGCATTGTAAATTGCCGTTTGCACCTGTTCAATGCTTTTTACTTTTGTTACACCAAAACTGCTTCCACCAACATTTGGTTTTATAAAACAAGGAAAACCAATTTTTTCAGCGACTTCGGTTTCCGAAATTTTTTGTCCGTTTCTCAACACCAAAGATTCTGCTACCTTCACTCCAAAACCTTTTAAATATTGATTACACGTGAATTTATTGAAAGTAATAGCAGCCGCCAACACACCACAACACGAATAAGGTAAACCGATTAATTCAAAATATCCCTGCAATATTCCATTTTCGCCGGGAGTGCCATGAATGGTAATATATGCAAAATCAAAAATAGTTTTTTCACCATTTCGGAAAAAACTAAAATCATTTTTATCGATATTTATTTTTTCATTATCAGACCATTCCACTTGCCAAATTTGTCCTACTATGGTAACAATGAACAAATTATAACGGTCTTTATCCATAAATGAATACAGTCCCGCTGCACTTTTTAGCGAAACAACAACTTCCGACGAATCGCCACCGGCAACTATGGCAATATTTTTTTTCATAAAACCCTTAACCCCAAAATGAGGAATTTAATTAATTAATTTTCTATAACCTTTGACAAATCAATGTTTAACCTCTCATCTAACTTTAGAGTTTTATTCCATTGTTTTGGCATAACTCCGCCACTTTTCAATCAATTGTTGCATATCGTCGGGTAATTCACTTTCGAAATGCATATATTCTCGGGTTCGCGGATGAACAAAACCCAGTGTTTTAGCATGTAGAGCCTGACGAGGACAAATTTCGAAACAGTTTTTTACAAATTGTTTATATTTTGTGGCAGTTGTTCCTTTCAATATTTCATGCCCGCCATATCGTTCATCGTTGAAAATGGTATGACCAATATACCTTGTATGAACCCGAATTTGGTGTGTACGACCCGTTTCCAGTCTACACTCCAATAAAGTGACATACGCAATTCGGTCTAAAACTTTATAATGTGTTACAGCATGTTTTGCAACAGGATTTTCCCCTTCTGGAAAAACTGTGAATAACATTCTATCGCGTGGATCACGAGCCAAAGCACCAATGATTGTTCCTTCATTTTCTTTTACATTTCCCCAAACGAGAGTCTGATAACGGCGTTGTGTGGTTTTGTCAAAAAATTGTTTCCCAAGATTCGATTTGGCCATTTCGGTTTTGGCAATAAGCAATAAACCGGATGTGTCTTTATCGATACGATGCACTAAACCGATACGAGAATCGTTTGGATCAAATTCAGGATGGTCTTTTAAGTGCCAGGCAACTGCATTCAATAATGTTCCATCAAAATTCCCAAATCCGGGATGAACAACCAAGCCTGGCTGTTTATTGACAAGCAAAATATCGTCATCCTCGTACACAATATTGATAGGAATATCTTGCGGTATAATTTCGAACTGCGAAGGTGGATAAGCCAACACAATGGTGATAATATCCAATGGTTTTGCCTTATAATTCGATTTTACTGATTTTCCGTTTACCAGAATATTTCCAGCTTCGGCAGCTTCCTGAATTCGATTGCGGGAAGTATTGGACATACAATTTACCAAATACTTATCAATGCGAACAATAGCTTGACCTTTATCCACCACAAATCGAAAATGTTCAAAAAGCTCTTGCTCTTCGGTTATTTTTTCAAGTTCATCGAAATCTACATTTTCAGTCACAACTTTATTGAATTAAAAAAACTGTTCCTCAGTTTCTTCCGGTTTTTTATCTTCTTCGAACACTTCGTTCATCCTCGATTTTTCTTTTGAAAGAAATATGTCAATGCGACTACCTACAGGAAGAAAGGTTCCAGCTGATGGACGTTGACGATAAATGATATAATCTGCTTCGTTTCCCGAAGGGGTCACATCGTATTCAACTGATCCAATAACAAACATTGATGATTCTACTATTTTAGTTGCTTCATCTATTCTAATTCCTTTTAATGCCGGTGTTGCACCTTCGGCATTGCCTAAACCACTACCAACAACCAGAACAACTGAACTTCCTTCGGGCAGCATTGTTCCCTGTAATATGCTTCTTCCGTGGTATTTTACTTCTGTTACCAAATCCTTATATTCCGAAGGTGCATATTCTACATTCGAAACACTTATACCAATGGATTGCAGCATGGCATCAGCCTGTCTATAAGATACATCACTCACATCCGGTAATGTAACTTGACGCACTTTCCGTGAATTAATTATCAAATAAATTGGGCGGTTGCGCTTGACTGTTGAATTTGCAACAGGAATTTGATCTATAATAGTTCCTAATCTTTTATTGCGAACATAAACCGAATCAATAACCTTAGCATACAAACCTTGTTTAGTTAAAAGAATTTGGGCTTCCTCCACATACGAACCCCGCAAATCTGGCACCAGCTCCGACTGTCCGTGATGAGTGTAATAATCAACATAGAATAAAGAAATCCAAGCAAGTACAACTATAATACCAATTGCAATCAGAAAGTTTTTAAGTACAAACCCGGCAAAAGTTTCTTTCCAAAATTTTTTAATGTCCATAAAATCTGGTAATTAAGTTTGTTGGATATATTATTTTAATGGCAATATCTGATAGAATCTACAATTACAACTATTTGATTAATTGAGTAGTAATAACCTGAGTTCGGGATAAGAAAGTGTGTCAAAAAGTTGTATCATAGGAG
>JACDZH010000118.1 GCA_013426815.1 Paludibacter sp. | reverse complement strand
GACCTTATAACAACAATAAATTTTTAAATACCGCTTTTAGCGGACAACAATGTTTAATTATAGTCAAAAACCTTTCAAACTTTTCAAACTTTTCTAACTCCTCAAACTCCTCAAACTCCTCAAACCTTTCAAATTTTACAAAATGATTACCATCTCAAATCTAGCCATTCAATTTGGCAAACGAGTATTATTTTCAGATGTAAACCTTAAATTTACTGCCGGAAACTGCTATGGAGTTATTGGTGCCAACGGTGCAGGAAAGTCAACGCTCATTCGAATGCTTAGTGGCGATCTTGACCCAACGCGTGGAACGATTCAATTTGGTACAGGTGAACGTCTCTCTGTATTGAAACAAGACCACTTTGAATTTGACGAATGCACTGTTATTGACACCGTAATGATGGGTCATGATGTACTTTGGAAAGTAAAAGATGAAAAAGATGCCATTTATCTGAAAGCCGATTTTTCGGATGCTGACGGTTTACGGGCTTCTGATTTGGAGGAAAAATTTGCAGAAATGAATGGTTGGAATGCCGAAAGCGATGCTGCTTCATTACTTAGCGGCCTGGGTATCAAAGAGGATTTGCATTATCAGTTAATGAAAGAATTGAGTGGTATGGAAAAAGTTCGCGTGTTGTTGGCTCGTGCTCTTTTTGGAAAACCCGACAATTTGCTGCTCGACGAACCGACCAACGATTTGGATGTTAATACAGTGATGTGGCTCGAAAATTATCTTGCAAACTACGAAAATACCGTTCTCGTAGTTTCGCACGACCGTCATTTCCTCGATGCTGTAAGTACACATACCGTAGATATTGATTTTGGTAAAGTTCAACTTTTTTCAGGTAATTATTCGTTTTGGTACGAATCCAGTCAGTTAGCACTTCGCCAACAACAAAATCAGAATAAGAAAGCGGACGAAAAACGCAAAGAATTAGAGGAATTTATTCGCCGCTTCAGTGCCAATGTGGCAAAATCGAAGCAAGCTACCAGTCGCAAAAAAATGCTCGAAAAACTCAATGTGGAAGATATTCAGCCTTCGACACGAAAATATCCGGGAATTATTTTTACACCTGATCGTGATCCGGGAAATATGGTGCTCGAAGTAGCAGGGCTTGGCAAAACTCTTGAGGATGGAACAGTACTTTTCAGGGATGTGAACTTTAATGTGGAGAAAAACGACAAAATTATTTTTCTTTCCCGCGACCCACGGGCAATGACAGCTTTTTTCGAAATTATTTATGAACACGACAAAGCACACGAAGGCACTTTCAATTGGGGAATAACCATTACAAATGCTTATTTACCCCTAGACAATTCGTCGTTTTTTAATACTGACATGAAGCTGGTTGATTGGCTCGGACAATTCTCGACCGACAATACCGAAGCTTTTATCCGCGGATATTTGGGCAAGATGTTGTTTTCCGGTGAAGAAATTTACAAAAAAGCTAGTGTCCTTTCGGGTGGTGAAAAGATGAGATGCATGATTGCGCGCATGATGCTTCGCAATGCCAATGTAATGATACTGGATTCTCCTGCCAATCATTTGGATTTAGAATCTATTCAGGCATTTAATAACACCTTGGTAAACTTTAAAGGCAATGTTTTAATGGCTTCGCACGACAGGGAATTTATCCAAACCGTTTGTAATCGTATCATTGAACTTACACCACGTGGCATAATCGACAAACAAATGGATTACGATGATTATGTAACATCGGAAGAAATTAGAGTTGTACGTGAAAAAATGTACAAATAAATATCCAACATTAAATTCTGCATTAGCGTTACTTCTAGCATTTTAATCAGATAAAAAAAGCGGATTCGCCTTTTTTTGTTGTGCATATCAACCAAATCCCGAATATTTGCAATTTCACTGAAATGTTATTTTAATTAAACCTTTAGGGATTTAAACAGTCAATTAGAAGACTAATAAAAATTAGTGTGACTTTCAAAGTCAAATACACATGAATTTAACTGAAGAAGAGCTGCAAATTCAATTAGGTCAACCACAACAGAGAGCAAAAGCTTTTTCTATGGTGGTCCGTTCATATCAGGAACGGCTCTATTGGCATATCCGTAAAATGGTGCTGTGTCACGAAGATGCAAACGATGTGTTGCAAAATACTTTTTTAAAAGCATGGAATGGAATTGATGGTTTCAGGGGTGATGCCCAGGTTTCGACATGGCTCTATCGTATTGCCACCAACGAAACGCTCACTTTTATGGCAAATAAACGAATGCGAAATCTTCAATCGATGGATGATGTAGATGATATGCTTTTGCAAAATTTGCGAGCTGATAATTATTTTAACGCTAACAAAGCACAACTAAAATTGCAAGAAGCAATAATTACTTTACCCGAAAAGCAACGATTGGTTTTTAATATGAAATACTTTGAAGATATTACTTACGAGCAGATGGAAGCCATTCTTGGAACATCGGTAGGAGCATTAAAAGCATCCTATCATATTGCTGTTAAGAAGATTGAGAAGTATTTTGAAGAAGTAGAATAAGTTTTGTATTAATATATTGATACTGATTAAGTACTCAATTAAACAGAGCACTAAATTAATAATCTGTAACAACTTAGAATTCAATATAAAGGTTAAATATATAAAAAATAAGAAGTATTGATCAATGATTAAACTTGTTGCAAAGTAAATAGTCTAATAAAAAGTATGAAAAAGAATAAAAAAATATTGCTCGAGGAAATTGGAAAGGAATTGCCATTCAGTGTTCCTCTAAATTATTTTGAAGATTTTGCCTCTCAATTTGATGATCGGATTGGACTAAAATCCAATAATAACAAAAAGCATAATAAAACTTGGATGTACATGGCTGCCATGTTTATGGGTGTGTTAATGATGAGTCAGGTTTTCTTTACAGTTTATAATAATAACGAAACCAAAAACGTAGAAAATTATGAATTATATGTGCTTTCTCAAGTAGATGAAACCTCTTTGATTGATTATTATGTTGAAACACCAAAAAAATAAAACGATTAAAGTAATAGATATGAAAACGATTAAAAATAATTTGTGTGTGGTGTTCATTTTTTTTTATGTTATAATTAATGCTCAAGAAACAACAAATATTCCTAGAGTAGAAGAAATGCATATACGCAAATTGAATTTCTTGGTTGAACAAGCACAATTAACCCAAAGTGAAATAGTTTTAGTACGACCAATTTTTATGGTATATGAAAAATCTATTTGGAGTCAACATCAACAAAACAGAGAGTTTTTTAAAATGGAAAAAAAATCTTTGAAAAGCGGTAAACCTAATTTTGCAGAATTGAACGACAGGTATGTGGAATTTGAATTAAAACAAGCCCAACTTTTTAAAAACTATCATTTACAACTTCGCAAAGTTTTACAACCTATAACACTATTCAAGTATTACAAAGCAGAAAGAGAATTCAAGAGTAAATTATTGCAAGATATGAAAGGACACAAATTGTCTGGCAACAGACCTTAAGGATTACTTTTGACCTTTTTTGCTTTTCTGTCAGTAAAGCTTTGCATAAAACAAAAAAAACACTATCTTTGCAGTCCAAAAATATGGTACCTTGGCCGAGTGGCTAGGCACCGGTCTGCAAAACCGATCACGGCGGTTCGAATCCGCCAGGTACCTCCAAAAAACCTCTAAGTGTTGTTTTATGCAATTACCTTGGAGGTTTTTTTATTTTGTTATTCCTGGCAAAGTCAAAGTCTTTCGTATTGTGTTTTATTTTTGTAAATTTGCAATCTAATTTACATTGCAAAGATTATGAGAATTAATTTCAACATACATTATGTAACATTATGGGGACAATCCCTGTATCTTACCTTACATTCTTCCAAAAAATCTGCTGTTGATTCTTCCCAAGCCATTATCATGCAATGTAATGAGAATTTTGAATGGACTGCCGAAGTTTCAGTTGATTCTAAAATCTCAACTCTTTATTATCAATACGCCATACTAAATTTAGACAAATCTTTTGGGTATGAATACGGAGCTATTCGTTCTCAGTCATTCAATTTAGTTAATGACCTTTTACATATTCAGGATTTTTGGCGAGGTACCTTTGGTGATTCACCATTTGTTACAGTAGCTTTTACAGAATGTTTTTTCAAAAGATCCAAATCAAAATCAATTATTCCAACGCCGGATTCAATTTTGGTTCTTCGTCTTAATTGTCCACAAATGGAGCCTAACAGGCATATTGCAGTTATTGGTAATCAGGCTGCTTTGGGAAATTGGGATGAATCGCGCAAAGTGCGATTGGATGATATTCATTTCCCCATTTGGAGTGTTGCACTTGATGCCAAAAATTTTACTTTCCCACTAGAATACAAATATCTGATTGTTGACACGCTAACCGACAAAGTGTTGGCTTGGGGTGGTGGACCAAATCGCATCATCAAAAATATTAATAAAAATGAACTGACTGTTGTTACAGATGAACATTTCATACGTACCATTCCTTCGTGGAAAGCAGCCGGAGTAGCCATTCCGGTTTTTTCGCTTCGCAGCGAAGATGGTTTTGGTATAGGCGAATTCAACGATTTGAAAAAAATGGTGGATTGGGCAAAAAAAACAGGACAACAACTTATTCAGACTTTGCCCATCAACGACACTATTTTATATCATACCAACTACGATTCATATCCCTATAATGCAGTGTCGGTTTACGCCTTACACCCCATTTACCTGAATTTAGAAAGTATGGGGAAATTGAAAAGCAAAAAACTCAATGCATACTTTGCAAGCCAAAAGTTATTACTCAACGCCAAAACATTTTCGGATTACGAACATGTTATGAATGTGAAATGGGAGTTTTTTAAAGCCATTTATCCGCAGGAAAGCCCTGCAATTTTTGCCTCCAACGCATATAAAACTTTTTTTGAATCCAACAAAGAATGGCTTGTTCCCTATGCCGCATTTTCCTATTTGCGTGACATGAACGGAACTCCTGAATTTGGTAAATGGAAAGAGTTTTCCGTTTATAATAAATCTGATATAGAATTGCTGTCTGCACAAGACACACCTCATTATCACGAAATTGCACTTTTTTATTTTTTACAATATCACTTGCACATTCAATTAGTGGAAGTGCATGATTATGCCCGAACTAGCGGAATTGCTTTTAAAGGTGATATTCCTATTGGCGTAAGTCCACGAAGTGTAGATGCATGGGTTGAACCCGAATTGTTCAATGCCAAAGGTCAGGCAGGTGCACCACCGGATGATTTTTCGGTGACCGGTCAGAATTGGGGTTTTCCAACATACAATTGGGAGTTGATGGAAAAAGATGGTTACCTGTGGTGGCGCAATCGTTTTCAAAAATTAGCTGAATATTTTGATGCTTATCGTATCGATCATATTTTGGGATTTTTCCGTATTTGGGAAATTCCTGTCGATGCAGTTTGGGGATTAACCGGTAGTTTTCATCCTGCTTTACCATTTTCACGGGCAGAACTCGAAACAAAAGGACTTTGGTGGGACGAGAATCGTTTTTTAAAACCATTTTTGAAGGAACATCTGCTATATGCCACTTTTGGAAAATTTACCGACGAAGTAATTCGTAAATATTTTGAACCTGATGGTTGGCAACAATTCAAATTTAAACCTGAATTTGATACTCAAAAAAAGATAGAAACGCATTTTGCAACATTAGGATATAATTTCAGAAAAGAAGAAATCCTGATTCGCGATGGTTTGTATGCATTACATTGCGAAGTGCTTTTTGTTCGCGATATGAGACAGCCGAGTAGATTTCATCCACGAATTTCGATGCATAGTTCAGCTACATTCCGCGATTTACCAGAAGATACACGTAGAACATTGGATAAAATTTATGTCGATTTCTTTTATCATCGTCACACTGATTTCTGGAAACAACAAGCCATGAAAAAATTACCTGCTCTTGTGTCTTCAACCAATATGTTGGTTTGTGGCGAAGATTTAGGTATGGTACCTGATTCTGTTCCCGATGTTATGAATGCATTAGAAATTTTGAGTCTGGAAATTCAACGCATGCCTAAAAAACCGAATACTGAATTTGCTATGCCGGCCGATGCACCATATAGATCAGTATGTACTACCTCAACACACGATATGAATCCAATCAGGGCATGGTGGGAAGAAGACTCCATATTGACCCAGCGTTTCTACAATCGTGCATTAGGAATGCAAGGAACTGCCCCTGCCACTTGCGAACAATGGATTGCCCAAAAAATCATTGAACAACATTTGCAATCAAATGCAATGTGGATTATTTTACCCTGGCAGGATTGGATGGCAATGGATACAAAGTTATGCAACGAACACCCTAATGCTGAACGAATTAATGTGCCAAGTAACCCTCGGAATTTCTGGTGTTACAGAATGCATATTACATTGGAACAACTACTAAAAGAGGATGATTTTAACCAAATAATTTTGGAAATGATTGTCAATTCTGGAAGATAGTTGATTAATCAGTTAACTAAACTACAATATAAACATTTCAAACCTCAAACTTTTCAAACCCTTAATATTTAGAATAAGAATGTCCGATCAACGATATAATTTACGTGGTGTTTCTGCCTCGAAAGAAGATGTACATAATGCCATAAAAAACATTGACAAGGGTCTTTATCCCAAGGCGTTTTGCAAAATTATTCCCGATTTTTTGGGAAATGATCCGGACTACTGCAACATTATGCACGCTGATGGAGCTGGGACAAAATCATCTTTGGCTTACGTATATTGGCGCGAAACAGGTGATATTTCCGTTTGGAAAGGAATTGCTCAAGATGCGCTGATTATGAATATCGACGATTTGCTCTGTGTTGGAGCTTCGGATAATATTTTACTTTCGTGTACCATTGGACGAAACAAGAATCGCATTCCGGGTGAAGTGATTTCTGCAATAATTAACGGAACAAACGAAATTGTTGAAGAATTACGCGAAATGGGTGTAAATATTTACCCCACAGGTGGTGAAACTGCCGATGTCGGCGATTTGGTCCGTACAATTATTGTGGATAGTACAGTGACTTGCAGGATGAAACGCGCTGATGTGATTGATAATGCAAATATCAAACAGGGAGATGTAATTGTTGGACTTTCGTCGTGTGGACAAGCTACTTACGAAAAAGAATATAATGGCGGTATGAGCAGTAATGGTTTGACTTCGGCTCGTCACGATGTTTTTGACAATTATTTGGCTACAAAATATCCTGAGAGTTATAATGTTGAAATCCCACAAGAATTGGCATATTCAGGCTCGTGCCATTTGACAGATGTAATTGAGAGTTTGGGAATTGATGCTGGAAAGTTAGTGCTTTCACCTACACGAACTTATGCACCAGTTGTAAAAAAACTTTTACAGGAACTCCGTCCAAACATCCACGGAATGATACATTGTTCGGGTGGTGCTCAAACTAAAATTTTACATTTTATCGAGCATCTGAAAGTGGTAAAAAATAATTTATTCCCTGTACCACCACTTTTTCAGTTGATTCAAAAAGAATCTGGTACCGATTGGATGGAAATGTATAAAGTTTTCAATATGGGACATCGGTTAGAAGTTTATTTGCCCTCAGAATATGCACAACAAGTAATTTCCATTTCAAAATCATTTAACATTGATGCTCAGGTAATTGGATTTTGCGAAGCTTCAGATAAAAAGGAATTATTGATTGAAAGCGAATTTGGAAAGTTTACTTATTAATTAAGTAACGATCCAATATTGCTGGTAAATAGTTTAACCGCGATGGCCAATAAAATAATTCCGAAAAATTTTCTAAGAATATAGATTCCGCCTTCTCCAATAAATTTTTCAATTTTTGAAGTTGATTTCAATACAAAATATACAAAAATCAAATTCAGAATAAGTGCTGCAATAATATTTTCAGAAGAATATTCAGCACGTAGCGAAAGCAAGGTTGTGAACGAACCGGGACCGGCAATCAGCGGAAAAGCAATAGGAATAATGGACGAACCACCTTCGGGACCTTTGTTGCGGAAAATTTCCACATCCAAAATCATTTCTAACGAAAATATGAAGATTATCAATGCACCTGCAACTGCAAAAGATTGGATATCAACGCTGAACAACCGTAAAACTCCTTCGCCTGAAAATAAAAAAGCTATCAGAATAAGTAATGCCACAGCACTTGCCTTCAAAGCGTGAACACTTTGTCCTTTGCGTTTAATATTCAATATAATCGGTATAGAACCTAAGATATCGATAATGGCAAAGAGAACCATAAAGGCACTTGTTATTTGTATAATGCTAAAATTCATTGACCTTTAACCCTCAGATGGGAATTTGTATCTTTATTATTTGTATTTATATAGTATTTTAAGTCTTAATGTTGCCTAATTGGTATTTTATCATTCATTTTCATTAATAATATATCCTATTGGTTTACGTGGCTTTTCTTTTGGTTTATTCTCGGTGAGCTCTGTTAAAGCAAGATAAATGCAATCAATTTCATTTCTAATATCTTCACTTAAATCATTCATAGAGCTTAATGTCTCCTCACTTAAATCTTTTATTATTCGCAAAGTCTTTTCTCCTTGGATTTCCACTTCTTTTAATCGATTTCTAAGATCTTCTATTTCTTTTGTCTGTACATCACTTGCAAGAATATATTGACGTACAGTAACGAATGCACGCATAATGGAGATATTCACTTTAATGGCGATATCATTTCTTAACACGGATGATAACATAGCAACTCCTTGTACTGTAAAAGCAAATGGCATAAACGCACTAAAATTATATTGGGGTGTGCCAATTTGGCATACCCCGATGGATATCAAATTGTTAGCTTCTTTCTGCGTAAGCTGAAACATAAAATCATCAGGGAATCGTTCCAAATTGCGTCTTACTGCACGTTTTAATTGACTTGTTTCAGTACAATATAATTCAGCCAAATCAACATCAAGCATTACCTTGCAGCCCCTGATTTCGTGAATTCTACTTTTAATTAGCTATAACTCCATATTTATATAAATTATTTAATACTTTCCTATTCACTTTCGTTCTTTCTTTATCAAAAATCCAGCCCCATTTGTTGAAGTATCTTATCATATTCACGATATGAATAAATAATAATTTCCCATTTAAATATGATCCTTGTGCATGATTATGAGTCACTTGTACTTCAGGATAAAAAACTGTTCTATATTGTTTGTGAATTCGTCTGGATAAATCGATATCTTCGGGATACATAAAAAAACGCTCGTCAAAAAGTCCCACTTGCTTTAAAGCTTCAGTTTTTAAAAACATAAAACATCCCGAAAGGTAAGGCACATCCATTATTTGATGATAACCTGAATCGCGCATTTCGAATATTTTCATTCGTCTATGTGTCCAACCTTTTGGCAGGAAACGTCTAAAAATCAAATCGAAAGGAGTTGGAATCAATTTGCAAAGATACTGAATTTCTCCAGTTGGATAAACAATTTTGGGCATTAATAATCCAATTTTTGAATTAATATTCATAAAATTTTCAATATTAGCCAAAATAGATGGTTCAAAAGCAATGTCGGGATTCATTACCAAATGATATGGCAGATTTTGTGTAATGGTTTTTCGAAGTGCAATATTATGAGCCGCACCATAACCCAGGTTCTTGCCATTAAACAAATAAACTACATTAAGCTTTCTAAATTCGACTTTTTCAACAGGGGAGTTATCAATTAGAAATACTTCGGAAACTACTTTCGACTTCCGCAAGGTTTCCACCAGAGATTCAATTTCCGAAACGGTATGTTTGTATAGTACGATTGATACGTTTAACATGTAGTTCAGAATTTTTGGTATTGGCAATTCAAATTTTGTGATAAATGCTTATTAATCGAGTAGGAGAAACGGGATTAGTTCCCGTTTCGTCCTCTCACACCACCGTAC
>JACDZH010000117.1 GCA_013426815.1 Paludibacter sp. | reverse complement strand
GAATATTGTTGATAAACAACCATATAACAAATTAATTCAAATAATCTCTATTAAACATAAAAAAAAGTGCACATAAGTGTGCATCTTAATTTCAAAATATTTTCAATGCTTAATCAGAAACTTTTATATTTATTAATTGTTTGAAATTAAATGTCTTTCACAAGAATATGTGTTGTAGCTTCCTCTGAACGTAACTTAATATTCAGTGTTTTTTGCCAAAACGAATCTAATAAATCATTCTTATTCGTTAAAAACAATTCAGCACCATGCTTATCAAGTTTTGAGAACAATAAATTCACAGTTAATTGATAAATATCAATTGATGGTTGAAATGTTTTTATTTTCGAATCATTATTGAAAACCTCAGAAATAACAGACACTTCTACTAATTTCAATAGAATTTGATTCACCAGACGAATGGGTAATTTATAATTTATTGCAATTTGTTCCGAAGATAATGCCGGCTTCTGATTTTCAAATTGTTTCACCACTATATAAGTTATAAAAAGTGTCAAAAAATCTTTGTAACGAGTACTAATATTTTTAGTATCTACTTCATAATCATAATTTTGTATATTTTGTGAGGCATAAGAAATTTCTGCTCCCAATAGTATAATTAAACAAGAAATTTGTAACCAAAGTAACAACAAAGGAATAGCTGCAAAACTCCCATAAACAACATTATAACGAGATAAATACACTTGACCATGAATGTATAAAAACTGAAACAATTGAAATGCAGTCCCGGCAACAATTCCGGCAATCATTGCATTTATAAAACGAACACGGGTATTTGGAATTACGATATATAATATGGTAAACACTATCCAATTTATAATATAGGGTGCAAATTTTATCCCAAATCGTAGAATGGGACTTAGTACGTCGTAAAGGAAAGATTGAGCTACAGCTGTGTTGATAAAAATTGAAATTCCACTTGAAAACGCTATTAATAACGGAATTATAAGGATTGCCGAAAAATAAGTAGTGAATTGTTGTATTATAGAACGTGATTTTTTAACCTGCCAAATGCTATTAAAAGCGTTTTCAACTTGTCGAAAAAAGTTCATAACCGACCAAAATAATACTGCTATTCCAATTCCAATAAAAATACCCGCTTGAGTTGTTTTCAGGTATCTATCTACAAATCCCATTACGGTAGGAATCAAATAAGCTTGTCCTATAAAAGTACCTTGAAGTGAATCTTCAATCAGTTTTTCTACACCAAACCCTTTAGCTATTGCAATAATTAAAGCAAATAATGGTATTATTGCAAATAATATTGAATAGGTTAAAGCCGAAGCCCACAAATTAAGATTATCAACCGCAAAACCACGAACTGCTAATATTAAAGTTTTCACAAAACGATAAAAAAAACGTCTGGTTTTTGTAAGTTCTTGTTCGGTTATTCGCCAAATATCGAATCGAATAAAAATGTAAATCCGTTCAATAAACGCTATAAATCTGGACATAAAATATAGTAAATGGTTTTGTGGAATTGTTTGAATGTTTTAAAAAAATAGTAGGTCTGTAAGCCGGGTTCTGTACAATGCTTTCACATTGCGTTTGTCATTTATCTCCGACATAAGTCACCTTATGCCTCTAGCAATCTACCCTCCGACATCGGGCGAGCAACCCTACAGCGTCGGTATACTTGATCTTGCAACCCATGAGACGTACGGCTATGAATGTTACCATCCAAACCGGTGAGCTCTTACCTCACCTTTTCACCCTTTCCCTGTCAGAAGACAAGGTGGTTATTTTCTGTTACGCTACTCTGCTTTCACAAACAGCTTCCCGTTAGGAAATATGGAGCTCTATGTTGCCCGGACTTTCCTCCATTCCTACATGGAAAAGCGACAAACCGACCTACTAATTATTTGCAAAGATATGGATAAGTAATTAATAATTAAAAATTAAAAATTAAAAATTGACAAATATTTGATATAATGCAACTTAAATCATAATATGTTTCTAAGGACTTTAATAATTTTCAATTTAATTTTACTTTGACAGATTTATCTTAAAAGAAATAGTATCGGGATTTAGCGGATTATTTTATGAAATGATAACTGATTTATAAATGGATTAAAAAATTTTATAAATGAAATTTGCAGATTGAAATTATAGTGACTTCATTTCATCCTAATTTTGACTTGTCAAAAATTTAAATCCGAATTATATCTGTTGTTTTCAATTTAAAAGTAATAAGTAATAATTATTGATATGTTTTATGTAATTAATGTCCAGCTAAATAGTCTAGTAACGAGTAAATAAATACTTGTAACTTCAAATCTGTTTTAATCAGCTTTATCCGTTAAATCTGCGTTGCTATTCTTTTGAATTTCTTTCCTTGAAAATTAATCTTTAATATGTCAAAGTAGAATTAATTATAGTAATGTATAAAAATTTCACAAGTTTTAAATTTTAGATACAACAAAAATGGAGTTGTGTTGTTTATAAAAGAAATATTTCATGATTAAAAAAAATAAAATTGAAAATCAATACTTTGGTTATGATTAATGAATTAAGTTTTAAAAAAGGGGACAAATTAGTAATAATTGGGGGTGGATTTGCAGGACTACAACTTGCTAAAACATTACAAAACAAAGATTTGAGAATATTATTGGTGGATAAACAAAATCACCACCAGTTTCAACCACTATTTTATCAAATTGCAAGTGCCCGTTTGGAACCTGCAAGTATTTCATTTCCATTCAGAAAAGTTTTTCAAAAGTATCATAATATCGATTTTCGAATGTCGGACGTGTATAAAATTCTTCCTGACGAAAAAAAAATTCTAACATCTTTAGGACAAATTACTTACGACCATCTGGTGATTGCTACAGGTTGTAAAACTAATTTTTTTGGCAATGAAGAAATGAGTAAACATGCCATGTCGATGAAAACAACACAAGAAGCGATAAAGATAAGAAACAAAATTTTACTCAATTTCGAGAAAGAGATTTTTGCCACCGAAGAAGAAAAAATTGCATTATCAAATATCATTATTGTTGGTGGCGGACCTACCGGAGTAGAACTTTCAGGTGCTTTTGCTGAATTGAAAAACAGTATTTTACCAAAAGATTATCCAAGTTTAGATTTTTCACGGTTAAATATTATTCTGGTTGAAGGAAGTAAAAATACTCTAAACAACATGAGCAATGATGCAAAACAAGCTTCACGTAAATATCTTGAAGAATTAGGAGTTGAAATTAGAACTGAAACATTGATAAGTACTTATGATGGAAATGTAGCCACACTTAATACAGGCGAAAAAATACTAACCAAGAATGTGATTTGGGCTGCAGGAGTTATGGGAAATGTTTTAGAAGGTTTATGTACCGAAGCTGTTGTAAAAAATCGTTATATTGTTGACCGGTATAACAGACTTAAAAACTATTCAAATATTTATGCTTTAGGCGATGTAGCCTATATGGTAACACCAAAGTATCCTAATGGACATATACAGGTTGCAAATGTTGCTATTAATCAAGCTAAAAATTTAGGAAAAAATATTATTAATACACTCAATAACAAACCAATAACTGAAT
Source organism: Paludibacter sp. (assembly GCA_013426815.1). GTDB lineage: Bacteria > Bacteroidota > Bacteroidia > Bacteroidales > Paludibacteraceae > Paludibacter. Next base: position 6,370 of record JACDZH010000117.1, on the reverse strand, counting down.
ACGAATACATCGATTTAGGATTGATGGCTACCATTGGAAAGCACAAAGCTGTAGTAGATTTACCATTTCTAAGATTTCATGGAGTTATTGCCTGGTATATTTGGATGTTTTTGCATTTGATGCTCATTTTGAGTGTTCGCAACAAACTGATAATATTTATTAATTGGGCTTGGAGTTATATCACCAAAGATACTTCTTTACGATTAATTTTAACAGCTGAAAAAAGAAAAGAATAGGAATAAGGGAAATTTTATCCCAAATTGTCCATTAGAGCCAACCAATAGAAATATCGAATTCAAAACAAGCGGATTTCTCCCAATGTTTTCTAATCCTTGCTCTTTTGTCCATTTGAGGTCATTTTCAAGATTATCTTGTTTGATTATTCAACTATAAATGCCAGAATTGAAAGCATTTTATATCGCAAAGTAAATAATTTGTTTCCTCCTTAACATTGATAATTATCTGCTAATACAGACTCATAAATTTATAGTCATTAGTCATTCACAACAAATTAGCTTCTCAACCATCAAATCCATCAATGTTCATTTTATACATTCAATAGTCATATTTGAGTTCTTTTTCCTTTTTTCACAATTTTCACGCCCTCATTAAAAGTACCAAATAAATATTTCCAATTATCGTATAGTTTTTTTTGGTAAGTTTGGAATTTATTTGCAAAACTTAAAGGATTGTTTATTAGAAAATATTTTAAATATTAAAAACTAGGTTTCGTGTTTGGTTATAAATTTTATGTTAACAATTTAAATAATTGTAATATGTATTTAACAACCTCTCTTGACTATTGGTTTCAACCTAATAATTAGGATTTTCGATAATACAATTAAAAGTTTGTTTCATTTTGTTCAAGTTATGGAATATAAATTTTGTTGATAAAAATATACAATTATATAAATTGTCTGTATTCGCTGGATATAATTATAAAACGAAAGTGTACTCTCCTGCAAACTTAATAACGACCGAATTTTTTATGTATAATTTTGGATTAAAAAATAATTTAAAAATTATTTACGTCCAAATCTTCCCAACCGAACCTAGTCTGTTACCTTTAGCCAAAACAGAAATATGAAAAAAGCTTACTTTTGAAATTGCACATTTCAAAGCTGAGTTAGATGTAGGATAAAAATATTTTGTAATACATAAACTCAATTTTGAAACTTCAAAAATAACCATTTTTCTCTGTTTTTTTACTCTAAAAAACGCTTGTCCAGATATTTTTTATTTTAACAATGTTAATTGACTTATTTTCAAATAGTTGAAAAACGCCTTGTCCAGTTTTTTTTTTTTACGAAAATTTGGAGGCTACAAATACTATGCATAACTTAGCACCACAAAAGAGAGTAATATTTTGTATTCCGAAACATACAATGTAATATATTCTTTTTTCTACTAACAATTCAAGTTTAGTAAACTTCAACTTTTAATAATATTTAATCATCTGTTTACAATTTGAATCAGTAAAGATATTTTTAACCTTATGCATTTAAAATTGATTGAAATAGATTTTTCATTTACTTTTAACAAGATAAGTAATATTTAATAAATAATGATTTGTTTTTTGTGTTTAATATTCAGATAAACAGACTTGTAACACGTAACTAATTACTTGTAACTATTTAAAAACCATCTAACTTATGAATTTTCAACAAACTTTTGAACGTATCGAAATGCTACATACATTAATTGCACAAAAGAAAACCGGAGCACCCGATGTAATTGCCAAAAGACTTGGAATTAGTCGCTCTTGTTTGTACTTAATGATAGATGAACTAAACGCAATGAATATGCGGGTTAATTATTCACGCAAACAACAAACATTTTATTATCCTCACAAGGTTGAGCTAATACTCTCATTTAAAGTTAATAACATAGAAAGTACTGAAGAATTAAGGAACTTTAACGGATGAAGCATCACTTTTTTGCTTCCGTCCATTATATTGGACGGAACGAACTTATCTTTGTCATCGTATTTGGCCGAGTACAAAGAGCCAGCTCACAGGCTTATAAGTTGTGGCAAAAAAGTATTTTAAAATTTTAATTCAAAAGCAAAATGAAAAACTTAGATTTAAACAAGTATGGTGTTCAGGAAATGAACGAAATGGAAATGAAAGCAGTTGAAGGTGGATGCTTAGCGTTTATTGTTGCAGCAGTATGGTATGGTATTATGCTAATACTAGATGCTATTATAAATTAAAGACCATTTTTTCTAAGACATTGTGTTTGTAATATCATACACAATGTCTTTCAAATATAATCTAAATTAATTAGAATGAAAAAAATAATTTTGTCTTCACTTTTCGTATTTATAAGCACAGTTTTAATATTTGCAAAAAATAGAAACGATACCATTAATTTAATGGGTAATTCCTCGTATTCGTTGATAATTCAAGACTCACCTATAAAATTATTTACAATGCGACAATTCAATCAGAATTATTTAAGTATTTACAGATATATTAGTGACCAACTGTATTCGAATTTATCACCAAAAAATGCTTATCTAATTCAATATTTCAGTGGATTTTTATTTTTATTACCTCTTACCCACGAAGAAGGACACAGATCAATTCTAACGTCTCTTGGTATTGGATCAATCTCACAGCCATTTTTTAATTCGAAAGGTGCCGCATATGTAAATGGCGTACATGATACTGAACTAGAAAGTCTAAGAGATAATGATTTGCCAAATTATATACGATTACATACTGCAGGTTTAGAATCGGATTATATGATAAGCAACAGAATAGAGGAATTGGTCATATTTAAATCTGAAATTAAAGGAAATTTAAAATTAGATTACTTAATCCGAAAATTAAGCTTATTGTCATATTATACATTTAGTTTAATTCCCAGTTTAAATCCTAAATTTGTAGAAGAAAATAATGAATTGGATAGAGATATAGTAGGACATGATGTATATGGTGCGATTAAACATCTTCATCGTCCCAATATCCCATTCTACAGATATACAAATTATACTGACTTATCAAACGAAGAACAAAAATTTGTAGAACGAGTTGGCTATCGAGCATTGTTAAATATAGTTAGCCCTATCTTTTTTAAACCACTTAATATTGTTACTAAACCAAACTTGAAACTAAGTGTAAGCACAGGCTACACCATGTGTCCGTTTGGGGATTTTATTGATGAAAACTTCTATATTCAATATAATCAAAGGTATAACATACACGCTTATTTACGTCAATTTGAAAATCGCAACACCTGGTTTATGGGTGGCGGATTAAGTTTGCTAAATTATCAGATTTCTCCAAAATTTAATACAACTATTGCAGGGCATCTATGGAGTCAACCTAAGAACTTAGATTTCAATACTACAGAATCACAGTTTGGCGGTTCCTGTGATTTGTTATTTAAATATATGGTTTTTGAAAATAAATCGCATAATTCGATAAGCATTGATTTAGGACTGAATTATAAAACTATAGGATTTTTGCCCGAAGAAGTAATTATGAAAGAGCACATTGGTTTGAGAGTAGGTGTGACTGTTAATTTAATTCGTAAATAAATGCCCCAACTCTACCCTCCCGAAATAATAGAAAATACGGTCAACTTTAAATTTATTCAAAATGAAACAAATTTATATTCTGCCAATAATAGCAATATTTTTGGTTGCTTTTTCAGTTGGTGACAAGTTATGGTCTTTAGCTTACTTGTTAAAAACTATACATGCATTAATACTTATGATTATAACACTATTTTATTTCTACATTAAAAATGATAAAAAAAGAAAAAACTATAAACATACCCAGAATAAGCAGGGTTAAGATTTTTTTTTAATTTTTTCAAAAACAAAATATTCAGTTTATTTCTGATACTGCCTTTTTGTTGTAAGCAAATTATAATAATCGGTTTACGATTGTTTTACCATAACACTGACTTAAACTTTTAAAACTAAAAGAAATTTGTTAAACAAAAACCAAAAAAACAATTTATTAAAATATATTTTATTTCTATTTTTATTATTGTCGTGTTTTTACATAGGATATAAAGTTGGAAAAGATGCAGCTTTTAGGGATAATAGACAACATGTTGAAGTGAAAAATTAAGAAAATTAATAGTAACCGTTTATGCTCCAACTCTTCCCTCCCGAAATTATCGAAAACACCGTAGAATGCTATCATGCACGGATAAGTACGCGCAGTAAAGCCATTTACGGGATTATACTTGTAATGATTCTGTTGGTTTTTGCGTCACTTCCATTAGTTTACGTGGATATTAGTTCGCAGAGCCGGGGTGTAATCCGTTCACCTTACGAGAATACAACTATTCAGTCGGCATTGTATGGTGAAGTAACTTCGTACCGTATGCTGGAGAATAAACCGGTACAGAAAGGTGATACGCTTATTATTCTGAATTCAGATAAGCTAAACGAACAAATTTCATTAGCAAACAAGAAAATACAGGAGAATGATTTGTTTATTTCGGATATTGCCTGTTTGTTATCAGCTAAATACAATCAGATTTTAACTCCCAAATATCGTGGTGAATATAATAGGTACAGGGCAAAACTGAACGAACAACAGATTTCTATCAATTACCTACGGAAAGAGTTGGCAACACAAAAAACATTGGTTGAACAGAAGGTTATTTCCAATTTTGATTACCTACAATCCAAAAACAATTATGATAAAGCAAAAGAGCAATCGAAAGCATTGGAACAAGATTATCAGACCAATTGGGTGACAGAACAAACTACTCTGAATCAACAAAATATAGAACTAGCATCAAATATAAAGCAACTCGAAAAGGAAAAGAATCAATATGTGATTCTTGCTCCAATGTCGGGAACCCTTGTTCAGGTTGCCGGATTTCAGAACGGAAATTTTATTTCACCTTCTCAAAATTTAGCTTATATATCGTCCAACCATCTGTTGCTTGCCGAATGTTACATTTCGCCTTCCGACATAGGATATATTCATCAAAACCAAAATGTTACTTTCCAGTTCGATGCATTTAATTACCGCGATTGGGGTATGATACAAGGCAAAGTATCACAAATTTTACATGATGTAGTGCTTATTGACCAAAAACCAATGTTCAGAGTGCGTTGCACTTTGGACAAAAACTCCTTGCAGTTGAAAAATGGTTATCGTGGTGATATTCAGAAAGGACTTACTTTTACCGGACAATTTCAATTAAATCGTCGCAGTCTTTGGCAATTGCTTTTCGACAAAGTGGATAATTGGTTAAACCCAAAGATGATTAAAGCCTAAATACAGCCCCCTAAATCCCCCGAAGGGGGACTGAAAGGAGTTGTATATGAAATTTAAGAAAGAAAAATAGAAATTGAAAATATACAAGACAAAAGTAACATATCTTCAAGTCCCCCGCAGTTTATCCCGATTTATCGGGAGGGTATTTTGGGGGCTGTTCTTTGGGAGATTTAGTGGACTGAATTTAAAGGCATTATGAGTATAAAAGTAAAACAAAGAGATATTACCGATTGCGGTGCAGCATGTCTGGCTTCGGTGGCTTCGCATTTCAAGTTAGAAATGCCGGTGGCTCGCATACGCCAGATTGCCGGTACCGACACCAAAGGAACAAATGTGCTGGGAATGGTAAAAGCTGCCGAGCAATTGGGTTTTTCGGCTAAAGGTGTTAAAGGAAATCAGGATTCGTTAGGTAAAATTCCGTTACCATCCATTGCACATATTATTGTGGAGCGTGAAAAAATGCAATTGCACCATTATGTGGTTATTTACAAAGTGAATGAAAAGCTATTGACTTATATGGATCCGGGCGATGGTGAAATGCATACTCTTAGCATAGAAGAATTTATGAAACAATGGACAGGTGTGTTGATTCTTTTGATGCCAAACGATGATTTTATTCAGAAAAATGAAAAGGTATCTAACTTCAAGCGCTTTGTATTTTTACTTGCCCCACACAAAAGTATTCTGGCACAAAGTTTAATTGGTGCAATACTTTACACTGTATTAGGTTTATCCACTTCTATTTATATTCAAAAGATTACGGATAATGTATTGCCGACCGGTAACACCAATCTGCTGAATATGTTAAGTGTGGTTATGCTTATCATTATTCTGTTTCAAATTCTATTAGGTTTAAACCAAACCTTGTTTATGCTTAAAACCGGGCAAAAAATTGATACCCGCCTGATTTTAGGTTACTACAAGCATTTACTTAAACTTCCTCAACGATTTTTCGATACCATGCGGGTAGGTGAAATCATTTCACGTATAAACGATGCGGTTAAAATCCGTGCATTTATCAATGATGTTTCCATTTCATTGACTGTGAATGTGTTTATCGTTCTGTTGTGTGTCCTGCGTTGTCTCGGGGTACAAATATATAGATTATATTTTAACAG
>JACDZH010000478.1 GCA_013426815.1 Paludibacter sp. | reverse complement strand
TGGCCAGCATTCATGGTAAGTACTGCATCAACTTTGGATGCTGAATAGTTACTCAGGAGGAAATATTTGGAGAAGGCTTGCTTGATCCGGATTCCTTGCTAAGAGACTTAGTAACAGATGACGCCACTCCATACGTAAGAAAAGATCCATACGGCCCTCCATCCGGAGATCCTGACGAGATAAGATATTGGGAAAATTTTTGTACAACTGTCAAAACTAAAAAGAGATTTACGACATTTCTGTCTTTAGATGATGAAGACAAATATGATTATGGCCTTCCCAACAACTTTCTATTTCATCTTGCAGACAATTATATTCCTACTTTGATTGAGGTTGTACCATTTGGAACTAAAATATACAGAGCACGAATAAATAACGAAAACAAGCAGCTATTTCATAAAGATTTAACAAGTCCTCCTCCGGAAAAATCAAGAAACAGTAGAATGAGCCCCATCGGAATTTCGTTTTTTTATGGCGGGATGACTACAAAAGTCTGCATTCATGAATTACGCCCAGATATTGCAGAACATATTGAAATAGCTGAGTTTGAGGTTGTTAAAGATTTATTGATATTGAACTTGGCCATAGAATGCGAGGCTCCAAAAAGTATTTTCAATACTGATTACAGCTTTTCTGATGAAGAGTATTTTAAACCGTTTCTTGAACATTTTTCTCGGGATATTTCAAAACCAATTCGGAAATCAGATAATGAAATCGAATACATCCCTACTCAAGTTTTTACAGAGTTTATAAAGACTAGAAACTTCAGAGATCGCTATTACTTACCAGATAGTGACGGAAAAGTGAAAAATGTATTTGTTGATGGAATTAAATTCCATAGCAGTATTATGAACAGTGGGCTAAACATTGTTTTGTTTGGAGGGCCTGACATTTCAACATCTGACAAAGTAAATTTGAATGACGCTTGGCTCTATTTCAAAGGCAGCAAATCGTATCAAGTAACTGAAATAATAATAAAATCAAAAACAACGAAAGGCCAACAAAACGCTTAACCTGACCGCGAGAACGTCGGCGGCGCTGACGCGGCAGGCTTGGGTGGCGCGGCCAGGTTAGCTTGACGTTGGCTGCACTAAAAAGGAGATGGCATGTATCGACTAGTCTTCGCAACTCTGACATTTCTCATTCCAAGT
>JACDZH010000477.1 GCA_013426815.1 Paludibacter sp. | reverse complement strand
TGTTATGCGTCTTCTTTTTTTTTCGGCCTGCTGCTAACGACCGAGACTATGGGCACGGGCGGTTTGCGGGCGTATTCGCTGTCGCAAAGCGACAAAGTGAATGCGGGCGCAAAACCCGCTAAGTGCACGTCAGCCAGCCTGTGAACATAGGCGTGTGTTAGGTGGTCGTACTTTAGTTTTTAATTCGCTGTTTATCTGTCTCAATATATTTTGTTCCGTCATAAACTAGAACAGAATTCCAACCATTATCTGGCTCAGGTTCCATGCTTTCTGTCAATAAAATCGGTTTTGAGTTTCTTGTCACGGGGATAAATGTTAATTTGAAAATTTGTTCACTTACCTTGCTTTCATAAATGGACCTATATTATGAATTCAACTTCTCTATGATTTGTGCCGACTTGTCAAGATTAATCACCGAAATTGAATCCTTCTTGGTTCTGTTAATATAATGTTTACCTTCTAAAGTGTATGTATTTGTCAAGTTAAGCTTGTTTGCTATTTCTTTTGTTAATAGACTGTCCTCAAATTCTATATATGTAGATTTAGTAAGTTTTTCTTTCAGATTTCCAATACAATAAACAGCTTTTTCTAATAATTTAGAACTCGAAACTTTATAAACAGCAGTAAAGTTTGAAAATATATTTCCTTCTAGAAGTTCAACTCGTACAAAATGAGCTTTTGTCAGTTCGTTATGCTTTTCGTCAAAAAGAGTCAACTCCTGTATTCCTCTAAAATCAAATTCCTTACTCGCAATATTCAGAGGGATTCTGCTTCTCGTGTTTTCATCGTCTCTGTAAATCACAGAGTCAGCAAGTTCCGATATTTTTTCAAAACTCAAGCTATTACTTTTGGAATATAATTCAATATAGAATTCGTCTGTTTTTTGGAAATAGTATTTATTTACAAACCCGATATATGTATTGTTGTCGAGTGAGTCGAATAAATTAATTTGTTTAGAAGTTGTGTTGTTGACGTTTTCTTTGTCTTTCGTTTTCGAGTTGTTGCAAGATAGTTGCACCAAAACTAAAATCAAAGTTGTTATTATTAAGTGATTCTTCATATAATTATGCTTGTCTTTTTTTCTTTTTTTAGTATGCCACCTAACGACCGAGGCTATGGGCATTTGGCGGTTTGCGGGAGCGTTCACTGTCGCCC
>JACDZH010000476.1 GCA_013426815.1 Paludibacter sp. | reverse complement strand
AGAGAAAATTTTACCAAACTTACAAGCCGACTCTTTAAGTTAATGACATTGAGTGGTACACCATAAAAAAAGCTGTATTCCTCAAAGTTGAGGGATACAGCTTTTTTTATGCTCTGAAACCAGGGCCGACAGCGCGCCCACGCCGCTATTATTTGAAATAGTTCAACAAGGCGTGCAGGATGGTGAGCGGGTGGGGTGGACATCCGGGGATATAAAGGTCCACCGGGATAATAGAGTTCAGGTCGCCGCAGATCTCGTCACTGCCGTAAAAAGGGCCGCCGGAAATTGCGCAGGCACCACAGGCGATGACGACCTTCGGGTGCGGAATTGCCTCATAGGTGGTAATGGTCGCGGCCCGCATATTTTTGGAAATGGGGCCGGTGACATGGATACCGTCAGCATGGCGCGGGGAAGCAACGAACTGAATTCCGAATCGGGCGAGATCAAAAAACGGGGTATTCAAGACGTTGGTATCGGCCTCGCAGGCATTGCAGCCTGCTGCCGAAATCTGCCGGAGTTGCAGGGAGCGGCCAAAGAGCTTTTTGAAGTGTTGCTTGGCATGGTCAGCCAGGGCGGGCAAGTCTCCGCAGGTTATGAGATCGTCACGGCTTGCCGTTCCCATTTCAAAATTTGGGCTGAAGGTGGCAAATTTTCCCTCAGAGATGGTTTCACAGAGGCCGCAGAATACGCAGCGGCCCAGGTCGATACGACCTGTTTTCTCGTCAATGGCGTCCTGAGGACAGGCATCGGCGCAGCGTTTTACCATGCCTGCTTCACATTGCGGATTGACCCTGGGAAGGCCGCGGAACCGTTTGTACAGGTTAATGGGTTCTTTGGGATATTTCGAGGTCCGATATCCCTGTTCTATGCGATTTTTGATAACTTCTAACATGGCAAAACCCTATTATTATCGTGACGTTGAAAGATTAGTGCCTTACAGATTCTATTCTTGTTTTTTTTGCAAGAATAGAATCTGCGAAAGGCTCGTATCCCGTTTATCGGGGTTAGATAGCTTCTTCTACCGGCCTACAGGTCAAAGCCGCAGTAGGAGAGGTTGAAGCTCTTGTTACACAGAGGAAAGTCGGAGATTCCTTCATCACGCAGGCTGAGGGCCAGGCCTGTCCAGTTGTGAAAAGAGGGATCTTTTACCTTGTAGCGCA
>JACDZH010000116.1 GCA_013426815.1 Paludibacter sp. | reverse complement strand
ATTGGCTCCTCTTTTTTCAATCTAATCAAAATTCTTTTACCGGACAACAGTGATTCCAAATATATAGCTTATTTAATAATTCGAAATAAGCATGTTAAATATTTGGTGATTATATGTTAACCCTGTGTAATCTTTTTGCAAATATAGGTTTTTAAAATATGTCTAAATAATCAATATCAAGATTATTAATAAATTAGAAGAAATATTCAACATCAGGTTTTCTATTGGTATAAATGGCATTTTTTGCTGTAAAATTACAAAGATATTGTTTATACCGGTCAATTTCAGTTTTCAATTCCAAATCGTTAGCACGTGCAGGACTCCAACTAATAAATGGTTCAAGTACTGTCATACCAGTAAAGTAAAACATTCCATGATGAATTGGAAAAAGGATAGATTCGATATTTCCATTTTTTCCATCGTGAGCATAACTATATTCAGGTCCGCCGGTAGTCATAGTTATTATTGCAGTTTTTTCTTTAAAAATTCCATTTTCATAAGTTCCTTTTCCACCTCCATAAACAAATCCCATTGCAAAAACCCTATCCACCCAACCTTTTAAAATTGCAGGCAACCCAAACCACCAAAGTGGAAAATTGAAAATCAATACATCGCACCATTCCAACTTCTCCATTTCTTCTTTGAGTTGATCAGCAAAAAGATTGTTTTGAAAAGCATTAAGTTGTTCGGTTTGATATTTGAAAAAATTAAGATTCGAAACTGACTTAAAATCACTTTTATTACCAACAGGATCAAAATTCATTTTATAAAGATTACTTTCTTTTACTTCCCATCCTTTTATTAAAAAATGGTCTTTGGCTACTTTTTTTAAACTCATACAAAAGGATGCTTCTTCGGGATGTGCACTTACAATAAGTATTTTTTTCATTTTGGTACCTTATTTATTAAATATTTATAATCAATGTTATAACTAATATTGCATGAGAAGATTTTTTGAGTTTTTGGTAAATTTTTTAACTAAAATAAAATATTTATAGTGAAATAAAATCAGATTTTCCACATTTTTAAATTTAACAAAAATGGTTGAATATTGTTCGTGTTGATTTATTTTTTGCCACTTCTTAACCAAGCCATAAATAATGTAATTTCAGTATTTGTCATAATCCCTCCCAGCATTTGAAAAATAGAGCCCAATTCAGCTGAATTTTCCATTGCCTTTATTGCTTTTTCTCGTTTTTCTTTTGGTACAAATTTGTTGATATCCAATTCACCCTTAGTTATGTACTTTGCTAAATGTGTAGCAATGGTAGTGGCTCCAAGATTACGACTGGTTGCAATTTCTTCAATAGTCATCCCCTGAGAGTACATAGCTAAACTAATTCTCATTGTTTCACCCACAGGCTTTTTATCCTTTTTTCCCTTCGTAATATCTTTTTCAAACATCAAAGATGTGAGTTTATTTAACTTGCTATAAGATTGAATTACATCTAAAAATGCTTTGCCATATTTCTCAACTTTTGCAGGTCCAAAACCAATTATTTGCAATAAATCTTTTTCGTTTTGAGGTAAATAATTTGACATTTCTATCAATGTTTTACTTCCTGCAACAATATAGATTGGTATATCGTAAGTTTCACAAAGTTGATTGCGAAGGTGTATTAATTGATGTAACAATGCCGGCTGCAGAGTTTCAAATTTATTGTTTGAAATATTTCTAGCATAAGCATTTACGTTGAAATCGGGTAGGATGAAAGTATTTTTTAAAACAAAATAATTTTCCACAGAAAATTTATTTTTTAAACCATTATATAAATAACTTTTTTGTACAATATTTGAGAAAATCATTTGTATTACATCGTAATAATTCGATGCATTTTGTTTGCTATCTGTAGTAGCTGGTGATTGACGCAAAGTTTCAATTAAATTTTTCATTTTTCCATTGAAAAAATCAATAGCTGCTTCCAGTCTTTCCTGAAGATGTTCTTCGGGAATAGGGCGGTTTTCCAGAATTTTTTGTAATTGTTGTTGGAACTTAGTGGCTACTTCTTGCAATGTCTGAGTTTGGCGTTGAATATCATTTAGAAATGGTAAGGTTTCGTTATTAAATGAATTAATTACTTCAGTGGTCTCCTTTATTAATCGTGAAATATGCCCTAAGGCTGTCTTGAAATCGAAGAGTTGCAAAAGTATAAAGCTACGATATAGATTACGTGATTCATTCAGTTGTAATTCAAGTTCTTCCATCGGAAGTTTATTTCTTTCATGTTCTACAATTTGACGGTCATTTTGAATACTACTAGGATTTATTTTGCTGAGCAATACCAACCCTTGCAAGGAACGGCATCGGCTCAAAGCTACATAAACTTGTCCTGCAGCAAAGGCTGCTCCAGCATCAATTACTGCTTTTTCGAAAGTTAATCCCTGACTTTTATGTATGGTAATTGCCCAAGCCAATCGCAATGGATATTGAATAAATTTACCAAAAATCTCTTCTTTAATTTGTTTGGTTGATGGTTTGGTAGTATAACGGATATTTTCCCATACTGCATGTCCAAGTTCAATAGTCTCAGCTTCATCAGGACATTTAATGCTAATGCTTTCTTCTTCAATACTTTCAACAACTCCAATTTTACCATTATAAAACCTACGTGGTGTTTCAGTATCATTTTTCAGAAACATTACTTTGGCTCCAATTTTTAATATTAATTCTTTTTCGGTAGGATAGCTTTTCTCAGGATATTCGCCTAGTATTTCAGCAACGAAAGTAAATTTTTTTCCTTTTACTTTCAATAGTTCTTCAGCATTAATCTGGTCGGCTATAAAATTGTGTGTGGTAAGTGTAATATAAGTGTCATCGCTAGGAGGAACAAACAGCGGATTATATCTACTTTGAAGCAAATCCAACCCTTCGTTTGAAAGACAGTTATTTCTAACTTCGTTTAGCAATCGAATAAAATCGACATTTGTTTGACGAAAAATCTTATCGAGTTCAATATAAACAGGTTGTTGATGTTGAACTACTAAACTATGAAAAAAATAGGAACTGTTGTAATATTGCGATAACAAACGCCATTCATCATCTGTAGCCACGGGTGAAAGTTGAAACATATCACCAATGAAAATAACCTGAACACCCCCAAAAGGTTCATTATTTCTATATCTTACGTGCCTCAAGATTGTATCTACTGCATCTAACACATCTGCACGTACCATGCTTATTTCGTCAATTACCAATAATTCAAGCTCCTGCAACACTTTACGTCTATTACCGTGCATTTTTAATTTTTCGATGAGGTTTTTTTTACCTTCATTTGTAGGTATAAAAGGTTGAAAGGGCAATTGAAAGAACGAATGCATAGTTGTTCCACCGGCATTAATTGCTGCAACTCCGGTTGGTCCTACCACTGCCATTTGTTTTTTGGTATCTTTCTTCAACTTATGAAGAAATGTTGTTTTACCTGTACCGGCTTTTCCTGTAAGAAATATACTTCTATTTGTATATATAGCAAAATCATGAGCTAATTGATAGTAAGGTGAGGGGGATTCCATAAGTTCGGATGTTGATAGTTGCATTTGCAAAAATAACTAAAAAATTTATCAAATTGCAATTTTCAGAATATTAGTTCAATTTGATCTTTAATAAATTTTGAAATAACAATATAACTATCCATTTTTAGTATTATTAGATTTTTGTACAAATCAATTAATGATTAATTTAAAATAAAACATGAAAATTTTTCCAATATTTTTTTTAATTCTGAACTTTATAACTGCCGAAGCACAAAAAACCCTGACAGTAGAAGAAGCAGTGAATTTAAGCTTGAAAAACAACTTTGATATTTTGTTTTCACGCAATGATGCCAATATAGCAAAGGTGTACAATACCGCCGGAAATGCAGGTATGTTACCATCTGTAGCATTGGCAGTTTCTGGAAATTATGGAATAAATGATGTTCATCAAAAACTTACAGGAGGAACAGATAATAATTATACATCTTTAGCAACAACTTCTATAAATGTTGGATTTGAACTTTCGTGGACACTCTATGATGGTGGAAAAATGTTTATTACCAAAAGTAAACTGACAGAAGTGGAAGCACTTGGTGAAATTCAGTTTAAAGACAAAGTGTTGTTGACTCTATTCAACACCATTGAAGCTTATTACGACGTTGTTAGACAAAAACAACAATTGAATTCAATAAATGAAACATTGAAGTATAATCGTGAAAGAGTGAAAATTACACAAGCAGGTTATACTGCTGGTACATTGTTAAAATCAGATTGGCTAATGGCAAAAATTGATTTAAATCTGAGTATGCAAAATGTCATTCAACAAAAATTTTTAATAGATGCTGCATTAAAAACATTAAACTTATTGTTGGGACAGAACTTTGATAATAATTATGAAATTTCAGACTCAATACCACTCAATTATTCACCTGTCAGAGAAGTACTTATTAGTAAATTAAGCACATCAAATACGAATTTTTTGACCTTCAAAAAACAAATGGAAATTAGCCAAATGGCTTTGAAAGAAACTAGAACTTCATATTTACCTTCAGTCAAATTCAATGCGGGTTATTATCTATCGCAAACTATAAATTCCAATGGAACAGTATTGAAAAATTTTTCGGTTGGACCACAAATCGGAGGTTCATTGGTTGTTCCATTATACAGTGCCGGAGAAAATAAACGTAAAGTAGCCGGAGCAAAAATACTGGTTCTTTCAGCTGAATACGAACTTCAGAACATCAAATTACAAATAAATACAACTTTAGAAAACACATTAATTGAATTTGAAAATCAACAACAATTACTGAAAATTGAAAAGGAAAATATCGAACTTGCCAAAGAAAATCTTAAAATCAGTCTGGAACGCCTTAGGCTAGGTCAGACAACTTCGCTCGAAGTCCGTTTGGCATAACAAGATTTTGTTATGTCCAGTACCCGACTGATTAATTTTCAGTATAATTTGAAGATTGCAGAAACAAAATTGAAACAACTTGTTTCATCTTTGTAAATCTCAAGCTACAAATTAATTACAAATTAAATGTTGTTTTAAAATTCAAAACAGGAAAGTAAATCAACAGGTGTGAATGCTGTAATTTTCAGTTTAAATTATGTAACACTTTATGAATCAAAATGACTGACTTTTGTAAAGTAAAAAGTTAATTCACAAATAAAAGTCCTATAAATGAAAAAGTTAAAAATTTAGTATACTAACATCATGTATTGTGCTGTTATTACTTCCCATTCAGTCGAATGCCGAAAATGAAACCAATATTGCTTCAAAAACAGGGATCAAAAATGTAGAAATAAAATCAAATTCAATTTCGGAAACTGATGTTATTGAATTGGTTGCATTAAATGTTCAACTTGCCCGATTGAAAGAAATTGAAAATCTGCATTTGTCAACCATTAGTCGTTCAGAAAAAAAATTGTTGCGAGAAGAAGTTAAATCGATTGAAAATGACCATCAACGCTGGAATAGAAGAAACCACGACAGACATTGTAACAGCGATTAAGATGGACGCTATAACCGTAGACATAACGGTGGAGTTTTTATTTTTGGCGGCAGTGGATTATTAGTTCTTATTCTATTGATACATCTTCTATTTAGAAAAATTAAATATCTGGTCAATTACTGGTTACATAATTTAATATAGTCAAATATGGATTATTTAACTTATGCAATAGTTATTATTTTTTTAAATCAATAAGAATATTACCAATAAACATTTTTGCACGAATTCGTACAATTGTTTTTGATTTATTGGCTGATAACCAAATGATTATTGCATCTTTACCTACAAATACCTTATTCTTAGGTACTATTGGTTTAACCCTATAACATAATATTTTACCATTCTCAGTTCGAATGGTTTCCGTTCCTTGAAATAAAACATTGAATTTATAACCCTCATCTTCGTAAAAGCCGTTGATGGTAAAAATGTCTCCCTTAGAATATTTGGACAAATCGACTAAACGAAAGACAACAAAACCAGCAACAACATCCCGAATGCTTTCGGGTGTATCATATATTTTCTTCAAAATATACGATTTCGAACTTTTATCAAATACTTTTACTGCGGCTTTTTTATCGTGATGGTCGAAATGTACTTCTTCATCTAATTCGTAACGCCCTTCACGTATACTTCTAAATGACTTATGTGTGGTAATTTGAGATGTATCAATGAATGATACCCATTTGTCTCGAACGTAAAATAAATCTGCAAAACCATTTGTCTGGCCGGCAATATCAATTTTATAACAAATACTTGATCCTACTTTGTAAAGATTCGTATCTACTTTTGTGGATGCGCTACCAATGGTGAAGATTCCCCAGGTAGCCTTATAGTTCAATGTTTCACCAACAATAATGCTCTTGTTCTCTAATTTCAACTCAGGTTGTGAAAATACAAAAGCAGGTATTACTATCAATAAAAAGGTGCATATTCGATGTAAGAAATTCATATTTAATTCAAAAGGTTTATTAAACTTCAAAAATACTCAAAACTTTCAATGAAACATATTGCTTTAACAGTTATTGGAGAAATAATTTCAATAAATTTTGACCGTATTTAATAGAAACTCATTTGGCAATTATAACTGGTCAATTTTTATTGTCGAAAAATGAGAAGCAATAATGCTAAGTAGTGAATAACATTTACTAATTTGAATTTTTGATTTTTAAATTAGAGTAAAATTAGCTGTCCGGTTGATTGATAAAACCATAAATTGTAGAAATTAATAAAAAATTAAAATCATACAAACGAATAGTTATCAACAGATACTCATAAAGAATAATGAAATTCAGCTTATTAGCCTGTTCATAACTTGTGTTTAAAAGTTGTTTATAACAACAGATAAAAAAACTTGCATATCGCATATTCAATGTATTATATTTGCACCATGAGTTTCGACTCTAAACATGAAATGATATGTTGAAACGGTCTTTGAAATACTGATACATCAAAAAAAGTCAATAGTTAAATAATTGAACCCAAATTCAGAGGTGAAATTCTATTTTATGTAAAGAACGAACTGACTATTATGACAAAGTTATCTCCTGTATTGTTTACGCAAGTGGGCAATGAGATGTATAACAAAGTAAATAGTTTTACGGTCTCTGGCAAAAACAGATTTCTCTGTGGGTTAGACTCTATAAATATAATTATGGTGCGTTTGAATAAAACGTAACCCTGTCTCTCAGACAGGAAAGCCGGGTAGTCGGGATGGGAATTCAGTAAAAGTAATTCGTTACCTTTATTCATTCCCGATCACAAAAGTAAAAGCAGCAATGTTTCGAAATAGTGATTAACAGTTCCAGACGAGCAGTACAAAAAAATAAAAGTCGCGGTAGTTCAGGATTTAATAATTTAAATGAGTTTATAATTGAACGAATTTTATTTTTTGGTAAAACTACCAATAGAGTAAAACAGTCGAGAGTAAATAAGCTGTGTAAGTATAAGCTTAATAGCAATATTAAGATTGTACTATAAAGATGAGGCTAATGAAATCAGCCAATCTGAACGCAAAAAAATTGAACCAGAAACACCCGAAAGACAGAAGTCGCTGTAACAAGAGGCAGACGTTTGAAAAGAGTGAAACAGGAGAAATTGTCGGTGAACGAACAGGAATGGGTAACCATTTTCAATTGTGAAACCGTAAAAGGCGTCAGATTAACCGGTTTTCATGGTAATCCAACGAAAATGAATGAATCTGCAAAGAAACAATCACTATCAGGATTCGAAACTATGCAAATAGCGGAAAACGTTGAATGTCGGTAATGATTAAGTTCAGCATATCGTCCGAAAATAGTTCCATTGCAAAACAATGAAGGTATATATACAGCATTTCAATTCTATTGACCGGTGATTTGAGTGCTTAGAAGAGAAGTGAATTTACTGTAAATCCGTAAAAAGATGATAAAGGAAAACACATACTTTGCCACATCAGATTTGAAAATTGAATGAGAAATCATTTGAAATTGAAACCTGAAACGATCCGGAGATTGTTAACAAGTAGTTTTGCAAAAAAAAGCATACAACAAGCTAGATTCAGTAAAGTATAAACGATTCGAAGACAGATATGGCTGCGAAAAGCAAACTGTGAAGTAGGAGAAAATGGACAAATTGGTAAAACAGTTTGGAAAATTAATCTGAAGCGGAATGATATAACAACTGTAAGCAAGGTAATACCCAGCGAACAACAAACATATCCAAATTAAACTCATGTTGGTAAATCAGTATTCGAAGATATTAACATTATATTTCATGTTCAAAGAGAGTGCTGTAAAAGGCACTCTCTTACTGTTTTTAAAGGTTGGATCGATAATCCGGTCTTTTTTTGTATTCAGGAAATGGTAAGTTGATAATATTTGAATATTCTAAAACCTAATGCCGAAATCTGAGACTTCCAATTTGTAAATATATTTCTTTTTTAAACGGGTAATTTTCACTAATTTTGCAGCTTATTTTAATTATGAAAGTTTAAGGTTCATGCAATTTAAAATTTTGCATTAAACTGATATCTGTCATTTGATAACTGAAAATATGCCACACACATCCCAACGGGGGCAAGCAATGCCCGAATCTCCTATTCGTAAATTGGTTCCCTTGGCTGATAAAGCCAAAGCATGCGGAATAAAAGTGTACCATTTAAATATCGGACAACCCGATTTGAAAACACCAAAAGTGGCATTAGATGCCATACGGAATATTGATCGTACAGTACTCGAATATAGCCCAAGTGATGGTATTAAAAGCCTGAGAACCAAATTAGCTGCATATTATCATACTTTCAATATCGACGTTACCGAAGAAGATATAATTGTAACTACCGGTGGATCTGAAGCAGTTAATTTTGCGTTTATGAGTTGCCTCGACCCTGGTGATGAAATAATTGTTCCTGAACCGGCTTATGCCAATTATACTGCTTTTGCTATTGCTGCTGGTGCTGTAGTTCGTCCTGTGGTGTCAACCATCGAAGAAGGTTTTTCATTGCCACATATTGATAGATTTGAAGAACTGATTACTTCAAAAACAAAAGGAATTCTGATATGTAATCCAAATAATCCAACGGGTTATTTGTACACCCGTTCCGAAATGAATCAAATTAGGGATATTGTAAAAAAATACGATTTGTATCTTTTTTCCGATGAAGTCTATCGTGAATTTTGTTATACCGGAGCACCATATATTTCGGCTTTTCATCTGGATGGTATTGAAGACAATGTGGTATTGATCGATTCTGTTTCAAAACGTTATAGCATGACAGGTGTTCGCATTGGAGCTTTGGTTTCCAAAAATAAAGAAGTTCGTAAAAATGTGATGAAATTCTGTCAGGCACGTTTAAGTCCGCCATTATTAGGACAAATAGCATCGGAAGCTGCTATGAATACTCCGCCCGAATATATGCTAGAAATGTATAACGAATATGTTGAACGTCGTAAATTTCTGATTGATGGATTAAATCGGATTCCAGGCGTATATTCTCCCATTCCTATGGGTGCATTTTATACCGTTGCACGTTTACCTATCGATGACGCCGATAAATTTTGTTCCTGGTTGCTTTCCGATTTTGAATTCGAAGGTTATACAATAATGATGGCACCGGCATCCGGTTTTTATACAATTGATGGTTTAGGGAAAGATGAAGTACGTATAGCCTATGTGTTGGACAAAGAATCATTGAAACACGCATTGGTAATACTTGGAAAAGCTATAATGGCTTATCCGGGTAGAACAATTTAGTTGATTGGTTGATTGGTTAATTAGTTTACTGGTTGAATATGTTGAATAAGTTGATTACATTTCAGATTGGAAATTCCAATCTAAAAATTAAATGTAACAAATTTCGTCCCAAAGCTCTATCCAATAAATTGGGCAAATGGCAGGGATGTAAAGAGTGATTTATAAAGTTCTGTTGTACATAATATTAAGAGATGAAAGTAACTATAAATTCCTTTAAGGGGCTTGGGGCGGGTTGTTACTTAATAGGTTAATGTGTTAATCCAGTTTTCATTCAAATAATTATTTTGAAGGTTATGATAATTAATTTTGAGGAATTAGAAGTTTGGAAAGAATGCATGGATTATAGGATGCAGATTTCAGTAGTGCTTAAATATTTTCCTATTGAAGAGAAATTTCGAATTGTCGATCAATTAATATGAGCTAGCAGATCAATTACTGCAAATATTGCTGAAGGGCATGGGCGTTTTCATTTTTAAGAGAATAGAGATTATTTGAATTAATTTGTTATATGGTTGTTTATCAACAATATTCA
>JACDZH010000115.1 GCA_013426815.1 Paludibacter sp. | reverse complement strand
TAATCGGGAGGGCTTTTCCTCAGGTCTCCTATTGACAACGCTACCAAATATTTTAGAAAAATTACATGCGATTAAGAAGAGATCATCGACTCGATATTATTAAAGGGATTTGCATTTTAGGTGTTGTCGGGATTCACTTTGCCGGAAGTTTTGTAGGAAGGGAAGGCCAACGATGGGAGCCGGCATTCTATCTTGGAGTTCTTTGGAACCAGATATTCACCTTTGCCGTCCCGGTGTTTCTTTTTATTACCGGTTTCTTAATCGGTAAATACAATCATTCTTCAACTGCTACTTTTTACTCTTCTCGCCTGACTAGAATTCTTTCCCAATATTTCCTGGCTTGCCTGGCATGGTGGATTTTGTTTCCCCAAGCGCCCTTCATTCAAGATTTGACCTGGGATAATTTTTTTGTTCGTCTATTTTATCTTGGGATTCACGGGACCTATTTCTTCGTCTCAGTATTGCTGCAACTTATTTTACTTGCACCACTAATTCGCTGGTCAGTCAATTCCACCTCCAAGAAATTGGGCAATTATAATGTCTTTATTTTTGCCGCCTTTTTATTAATACTGCATCTTCTGATCGGCAACGCCTGCTTTAAAGGGGATTTAAATTACTATTATTTCTGTAGGCCCTTTTCTCTCTTCTGGCTGTTTTTCTTCTTTTTTGGGTTATACGCTGAAAGGCTAGTCGCTCCCATTTACGCGTATCTCGGATTCAAGATACCTTTTATCACGTTATTACTCTTCGCGATTGCATGTCAGGCATACAATTTATATAAATGCTTTACTCCTGAAATTGCGGGAGTTGATGTAAACTTGATCCCTTTTGACAGTGCCTATTCTCGACCCATAATGATTGCTTATGATTTATCCATTGTGAGTTGCATAGCTCTGGTTGTAACATGTACTCAATTTAATTTTCCAAGGTGGTTGCATTTTTTTAGTTATTTCGGCAAGTATTCCTATGAAATTTACCTTTGGCATCTCATCTTTTTACAGTACATAGCTTGGGAACACCCTCACATCTTGCAATTCTGCGAAAGGCACCCTGTAATGATTATCGTTATATGTTTGATAACTTGCATCGCAATTTCGCTCATTCGTTATGCGTATGATTTGATAATAAGTTTTACTAAAAAAACGATCCTGTTTCACACCCCTTAAATTCGGTCTGGAATAATGATTGCCGTCCATGGAATAAATCATTATTGCTTGCGGTTTACTGCCATCAGCGGAGCCAGCAGTCTTACCCAAGCACACGGTATCGGATGCTGTCTGGAGCAAAGGAGAGAAGCGGGCAACCCTGTCCACATCAACATCATCCCTTCCCCATGACTCTATCAAGATGCCTGCACCTTTACTAACCGTTATTGTGGCCGTTTTTAATGGCGCCGCCACATTGCAACAATGTATTGACAGTGTCTCGCATCAAAGCTATCCAAACACAGAACTGATTATCATTGACGGTGATTCACGAGACGGTACGGTTGATCTGTTGCAGAAAAATGACCAACAGATCAGTTATTGGATTTCCGAGCCCGATCATGGCGTTTACAGTGCCTGGAACAAAGGGCTGGCAAAGGCCAAAGGCGAGTGGATATGTTTTCTTGGCGCGGATGATTATTTTTGGAATAGCCAAGTTCTGGAGTGTGTGCAGGTGGCCCTGGAAAGGGTCCCTTCAGATGTGCGATTGGCATATGGACAAGTTATGCTGGTGAGCGCTGACGGAAAAAGTCTCTATCCAACCGGTGAGCCCTGGGGAAATTTTAAAGGTCGTTTCCTGCAAGGCTTGTGCTTGCCCCATCAAGGAGTGATGCACCACCGTAGTTTGTTCGATCAAAACGGTAAGTTTGACGAATCATTCCGTATCGCTGCCGATTACGAACTTATGCTCCGAGAGTTAAAGACAGCCGATGCGATCTTTATCCCTGATATTATTATCGCCGCGATGCGTCAAGGTGGGCTCAGCAGCAATCCCTCAAACACAATCGAGACGATGCATGAAATCAGACGAGCACAAAAGATGCACGGTCTGCATTTTCCCAGTATTTTTTGGCTAAGGGCAATGGTAAGGGTCTATCTGCGGCTGTTTTTATGGCACTTGATCGGAGAAAGTACGACGAGAAAATTGCTTGATTTTGGACGGCGCATTAAAGGGTTGCCACCATATTGGACCAAGGCAAATCGTTCAGACTGATCTGTCACACAAATCACTCATAGATAAATATACTTCTCGGATGAATAAACTCGGATTGACCGGCGAAAAGCCCGCGAGGCTGATCGTCCATGCGATAAACATCCACCAGGGTGGGGGGCAGTCCCTGCTCAGATCTATCATCGAGACGCTGCCCTGTTCGGGTTTGGTTGTCCTGCTATTGGACAGCAGGTTGTCCTTGCCCGCTGGAATACCAAACAATACAGAGATACAAAGAATATCGCCGACAATCATGCAGCGGTTAAAGGCCGAAAAATGGCTTGCCGAGCATGCCGGAACGGAAGATATCGTTTTGTGCTTCGGCAACCTGCCCCCCTTGTTCAAGTTGAGAGGGCATACGCTTATCTTTGTGCAGAATCGCTATCTGGTCGATGACATGAAGCTTCATGGTTTTCCCTTTAAAGTTCGGCTGAGGCTTGCCGCGGAGCGATTTTGGTTTTCCAGAAGAAAGTCAAATGCCGATGAGTTTATTGTACAAACAGCCACGATGAAGAGATTGCTGGAGACCGTAACCGAAGGCAAGGCACCAATACATATTCTTCCCTTCGTGGCTGAGCCCAAAGGCTATAAGCGAACCCTACAGCAATCGAATGAGCCAAAAGAATGTGATTGCGACTTCTTGTATGTGGCATCCGGTGAACCGCATAAAAATCATCGGAGGCTCATTGAAGCCTGGTGCTTATTGGCAGCGGAGGGGTTGTTTCCATCCTTGTGTCTGACATTGAATGAAGCAAGGTTTCACGAATTACACAAAGAAATCAGCTTGTTGGAAAAAAGTCACCGATTGAGGATAATCAATACTGGTGAGGTATCTCATAATGAAGCGCTAAAGCTCTATCAAAAGGCAGGAGCGTTTATCTATCCTTCTACCTTTGAATCGTTCGGGTTACCATTGATCGAGGCGAGACAGGCAGGTTTGCCGGTGTTGGCGTCGGAATTAGATTATGTGCGTGATATCCTCGACCCGGAACAAACCTTCGATCCAGAATCATCAGCGTCAATTGCCAGGGCCGTCAAGCGCTTCCTTGGATCATCCGAACATCCATTACCTCTGCTGAATGCCGGTGATTTTTTGAAGATCATTTGGGAACACGGGAGAAATAATGACACCACTCAGCATTGAATAGATTCAAACCGGTCATCACCTGATTTTTTTTGTAACACACCATGACCGGATGCTGCTGTTCCTGTCCTGACTCTTCGTTATAAAGAGAAATACTGCTAATACCCATACTCCGGCACTATGATCACCGCCGCAAGGATTACCCATGGAAGTACTCACGACCCTTTACCCGCTGGCAGAGAATGAAGGCACTAATAATTAGTCAATATTTCTGGCCGGAAATTTTCAGTATCAATGAGGTCGCCACTACCTTATTGAATAAAGGTGTCGAGGTTGAAGTGCTGACGGGAAAACCCAACTACCCCAAGGGTGTGAAATTCTCGGGGTACAAATCATGGGGATGCCAACGGGAGGAATATCGAGGAATACCTGTTAACCGCATCCCCATGCTGGCACGGGGAAAGAATGCTTTGTCGCTGACTGCCAACTATCTTTCCTTTGTTCTTTCAGGATTACTGTTTGCGCCATGGATGGTAAGGGAAAAAAAAATTGATGTGATCCTGGTGTACGCACCATCCCCGATTCTTCAGGCAATTCCAGCAATCTTCCTTGGAAAAATCAAGGGCTGTCCGGTGGTTTTATGGGTGCAGGATTTATGGCCGGAAAGCCTCTCCGCGACGGGCTATGTCCGCAATCGGATTGCCATAGACATGGTGAGACAGATAGTTCGTTTCATCTACCGCCATGTGGATCTTCTTTTGGTGCAGTCAAGGGGGTTTGAGGAACCGGTGCGGGCGTTGGCTTCAAGCACACCCATCGTATATTATCCAAATTCCGTTGACAGCGTTTTCACCAATCCAGGCCAGGTCGAGCCACCCGCTGTTTCTGGCTTAGGAGAGGGATTCTCGGTGATGTTTGCCGGCAACATCGGAACCGCTCAGGCTGTAAACGTAATTGTGGAAGCAGCCTTATTCCTGAAGGAACATACCGACATCCATTTTGTTGTTCTGGGAGATGGCAGTTGTCGCCAGGAGATGCAAGATGCGGCTCAACATCAAGGATTGACCAATCTCCATCTGCCAGGCCGTTTTCCTGTGGAAACGATGCCGGCCTTTATGCGGAAAGCCTCGGTATTGTTGGTGACACTTGCAGCTCAACCGATCTTCGCGGCAACCGTACCCAATAAGATACAGGCCTATTTAGCCGCCGGAAGACCGATAATCGCCTGTTTGAATGGCGAGGGCGCACGCCTCGTAATCGAAGCTGGTGCCGGACTGGCGACTCCAGCGGAAGATGGCAAGGCCCTGGCAGAGACGATCCTGCGTTTGTATCGGCTTTCACCCGATGAACGGAGCAAAATGGGGGAAAATGGACGCCGATATTATCAAGAGCATTTTGACCATGATCATTTAGTCGACAAGCTCATCGAACATTTGCAGACAATATCGCAGAGCGGAAAGGGGAACAAGTGAGAATATTAGTGATCGGCGCCAGCGGCATGATAGGCAGCACCGTATTGCGTGTCCTGTCCGAGAAGAACGAATGGGAAGTCTTTGGCAGCGTTCGTAATGCAAGCGTGAAACGATTTTTTTCCGCTGCCGTCGCGAACCGCCTCATTGAAGGGGTTGATGTTCTCCACCCGGATTCCCTCTTGAGAATCCTTGATCAGACACAGCCAGACGTGGTCATCAATTGCGCAGGGTTAACCAAGCATAAACCGGAAGCAGAAGACCCGCTGGTCTCTCTTCCGATCAACGCATTGATGCCGCACCGTCTGGCCGGACTCTGCAAACTGGCCGGCGCACGATTGATTCATATCAGTACGGATTGTGTCTTCTCCGGCCAAAAAGGTGCCTATACTGAAGACGATTTCGCCGATGCACGAGATATCTACGGGAAATCGAAGGCCTTGGGTGAGGTGGATTATCCGCACGCCATCACCCTGCGCATTTCGACCATTGGCCATGAATTGCAGAGCAGCTATGGCTTGCTGAACTGGTTTTTGTCTCAAGAGGACCATTGTAAAGGGTATACCCGTGCTGTTTTTTCTGGATTGCCTACACTAATTTTCTCCCAAGTCCTGCGGGATAGAGTAATTCCTCACAAACAGCTGTCCGGCTTGTACCATGTTGCAGCGCAACCAATTTCCAAGTATGATCTGCTGAAATTGATCGCTGGAGCATATGGCAAGACGATTGACATCATCCCCGACGACACGCTTGTGATTGATCGATCACTGAATGCGGATCGTTTTCAGTCAGCAACAGGGTACATTGCTCCTGATTGGTCCGAGTTAATTCAATTAATGTATGCCCATCAATAAACAGGAACAATGCGTGAGTGGTTGCAGCTTTCCCCATGCTTATTGATGGCTAGGTTTTTTTTAGAGCAGCGTAGCTTTTTAGAAGCAGGGTCGAATCATGTTTAAAGACAGAGTATTGATGATCACTGGCGGGACGGGATCTTTTGGAAATACCGTGCTGAAACGCTTTCTCTCGACTTCGGTTCGCGAAATCCGCATTTTCAGCCGTGACGAGAAAAAGCAGGAAGAGATGCGCATCCTGCTGAACAATTCAAAGTTGAAGTTTTATATAGGCGATGTCCGTGACTTTGACAGTATTTCTCAGGCGATGAAGGGTGTCGATTATGTGTTCCATGCGGCAGCGTTAAAGCAGGTTCCGTCGTGTGAATTTTATCCGATGGAGGCGGTACGCACCAATATCCTGGGCACAGAGAATGTGATGAACGCCGCGACCGCCAATGGAGTCAAGCGCCTGGTGGTGCTGAGCACGGACAAGGCGGTGTACCCCATCAATGCAATGGGCATCTCCAAAGCAATGACAGAAAAACTGATGGTTGCCAAAGCGCGTATGCAGTGCGAAGGCGAAACTGTTTTCTGTGCGACTCGTTACGGAAATGTTATGGCCTCGCGTGGGTCGGTCATCCCATTGTTCGTGTCACAACTTAAAGAAGGTAAACCGTTGACCGTCACTGATCCGAATATGACACGGTTCCTGATGTCCCTGGAAGATTCTGTGGATTTAGTTCTTTATGCCTATGAACATGGGCAGCAGGGCGATATTTTTGTGCAGAAAGCACCAGCTTCCACCGTTGCCGATCTGGCGCAGGCACTCAAGGAGATTTTTGCAAAAACCAATGAGATTCGGATCATAGGGACCCGCCATGGCGAGAAGTTGTATGAAACGCTTATTTCGCGTGAGGAGATGGCCCATGCCAAGGACGTGGGAGAATATTATCGTATTCCGGCAGACAATCGGGACCTTAATTACGCCAAGTATTTCAGCGATGGAGAGATGAACATCTCCAACGCCGACGATTATACTTCCCATAACACTACTCGTTTAAATGTTGAGCAGATCAAGACCTTATTGTTCCAGCTTAATTTCATAAGGGATGAGCTAAATGCTTAAAGTTATGTGGCTCTTAATGAAACTCAGCTATTTTGACAGTACGTGGGCCAAGCATGCGTTGAGTAATCTCAACGGCAATTCTGGCTCCCAGAACCTGCGATTAAATCGATAACAAAACTCGTCCAGATATTCCTGGAGATAATTTGAAGATACCCCATGAAAAGTATCATTGAGAAATGTCTTCATATTGCCAATCATGATATGGACAAGAGGCAGCCTCTCTCCAGCCTTTTCCGGATGGGTTACCTTATTTTCATGAACGTGATCTTGTGCCACAGCGTTCAGTGCTGGCAAGGCATCTGTTCGTACGTTCTGGCCAGGATTCAAATGAAATGCAAAAAAAGATTTCACCGTTTCTTTGGAAATTGTAGCAATCACCTTCATAGCAACAAAACCAGCTCCCTTTTCCCGAATTTCCACGGGGACCAGAACCGGGGTTTTCCTTCAGCACCTCGACCTCTCTTGCCGGCACGTTTCCCGCAGACATACGTGTCATCGAATTCGATCAGTTTGTCGAGTAGATAGATACTGTTACGATGAGCCATGGCGGTACGGATCTTTTTCAGCATACTTTGAGCACTGATCTAGGACACTCCGATATGTTAAGTATAGTTACATAAATATTTATAATTTCTAATTTTGGCAAGCGAGCCAAACAACCTATGGCAGCAATAAAACAGCTATCTGAAAAACTTATAAATATTTCTGTTAATCAACTTAATATATTGGTCTTGGGGGCGGTTAATAAAAACAATCATTCAGCTGAGTTTTGTTTAGAGCCACTTACTGCTTTGAGCGGTTAACAATTTTAAGCCTCCGGCTTTGCCTGAGGTAACTTAACTTATGAGTATAACACTAAATATAATGAACTGAGATTTACTGAGAAAGTCGGTATCCTTTTTGAAATTCGAAGTAAAAAAGGTTTTGCACATGAAAACAATTCTGATAACTGGTTGTCGAGGGTTCATAGGTAAGAATCTGTTCGTAACATTGCAATGCCGTGTGGATTTTCGTGTGCTCTGTTTCAACTCGCAGGACGATCCCACAAGTCTGCCTGGCCTGCTTGAGCAGGCTGATTTCGTATTTCATTTAGCTGGCATTAACCGGCCACTGAAGCTTGAGGAATTTGAAACTGGTAATGTTGGCCTTACGGAGCAGATCTGTAGCTACCTCGCAGCTGGAAGCAGGCAGGTGCCCATTGCACTTTCGTCTTCCATCCAGGCATTACAGGATAATCCATACGGCGTTAGCAAGCGTAGAGCAGAGGATTCAGTTTTTGAGTATGGACGGACAAGCGGTGCTCAAGTATATGTTTTTCGTCTTCCCAATGTTTTCGGGAAGTGGTGCCGCCCTAATTACAATTCAGTGGTAGCAACATTTTGCCACAATATTGCCCACGGTCTACCGATCCAGGTTAACGCCCCTGAGGCGGTGATGACTCTGGTCTATATCGATGATGTGGTCAATTCGTTTGTCGCTCTTCTTGACGGCATCACAAATATGGATGGCATTTTTTGTCTGGTTCAGCCAGTGCATACAGAAAAGCTAGGTGGCATTGTTGAGCAGATTCGATTATTTAAGGAAAGTCGTACTTCCAGAAACTTACCGGATATGTCAGAACCTTTCGTAAAAAAAATCTACAGTACTTATTTGAGTTATTTACCCACAGACCAGTTCAGCTATCCATTAAAAATGAACGCTGACGAGAGGGGCTCTTTTACTGAGTTCATTAAAACCATTGATCGGGGACAGGTGTCGGTTAATATTTGTAAACCCGGTGTCACTAAAGGTAACCACTGGCATAATACTAAAAACGAGAAATTTTTGGTGGTTAGCGGCAATGGGGTGATCCGTTTCAGAAAAATTGGCACCACGGATGTTATTGAATACCCTGTTTCCGGTGATAATCTTGAAGTGGTTGATATCCCAACAGGTTACACCCATAACATCTCCAATACGGGCGTAATAAGCTTGGTAACAGTGATGTGGTGCAATGAGGTATTTGATCCTGAAAGACCGGATACTTTTTTTGAACAGGTGGAGAATTAATTGTGAAAAAGATTAAAGTTATGACTGTAGTGGGTACCCGTCCGGAGATTATCCGTCTCTCTCGTATACTCCCTAAGCTTGACCAGTACATGGAACACATTCTCGTCCATACTGGTCAGAATTATGATTTCGAACTGAACGAAATATTTTTCAATGATCTGGATATCCGTACGCCGGATTATTTTTTGGGGGCTGCTGGTACCACTGCCGCTGAAACGATTGGGAAGATGATTATCAAGATAGATCCGCTACTAGCTGAAATTCAGCCGGATGCAATTTTGGTGCTTGGTGACACCAATAGCTGCCTGGCTGCAATTCCGGCTAAGCGACGCAAGATCCCTATCTTTCATCTTGAAGCTGGCAATCGTTGCTTTGATCAGCGAGTACCAGAAGAAACCAACAGGAAGATTGTTGATCATATCAGCGACATTAATCTCACGTACAGTGACATTGCCCGTGAATACTTACTGCGTGAGGGGATACCACCTGACCGGGTCATCAAGACCGGTTCCCCTATGTTTGAGGTGCTGAACCATTACCAATCAAAAATTGCAAATTCCACTATCCTTAATGTATTAGGGCTTGGTCATTTCAACTACTTTTTAGTAAGTGCTCACCGCGAAGAGAATGTGGATTCCGAAATCAATTTCAGTAAGCTGGTTACAATCTTGAATAGCTTGGCAGAAACCTTTGACAAGCGGGTAGTTGTCTCGACTCATCCTCGCACTCGCAAACGGGTGGAAAGCCTAGGGGTAAGTTTTCACAATAATGTCGAATTGATGAAGCCCATCGGGCTAACCGATTATGTTCATTTGCAAATAAACGCACGAGCTGTTCTTTCCGATAGCGGTACCCTTACTGAGGAATCATCCATTCTTAACTTCCCGGCTCTTAATCTGCGAGAAGCACATGAACGTCCTGAGGGGATGGAAGAAGCCAGTGTTATGATGACTGGACTGGATCTGGATAGGGTTCTTCAAGGTTTAGCTATCCTGGCTGATCAAAAGAGGGGAAGCGACCGCACTCTGCTTCAGGTTAAGGACTATTCTCTGCCGAACGTATCAGACAAGGTACTGCGCATTATACTTAGCTATACAGACTACGTGAATCGTGTGGTGTGGAAGAAGCACGTGTAAATGAAAATTCTGATTGTTTCCCAATATTTCTTGCCAGAGAATTTTTGTATCAGCGACCTTGCTATTGGGCTTATTGAACGAGGACATAAGGTGACAGTACTCACTGGCATGCCTAACTATCCAGAAGGGAAGCTTCTCCCAGGCGATGGTTTTTTTATTCGGCGAGAAGAATATGAAGGGGTTAAAATAATCCCGGTACCGCCAGTTTCACGTGGTAATGGTAGAAGTTCACGGTTAATTGCAAATTATATTTCTTTTGCTCTAATGGCCTGCCTTATAGGCCTTTTTTTATGCAGAGGTCAATTTAATTAGTGGCTTTTAATTCTACTTTGTCACATTAGAATGCGACATAAAATGTTGAAATATTTGGCATA
>JACDZH010000475.1 GCA_013426815.1 Paludibacter sp. | reverse complement strand
TATACCCTAAATAGGAATAATTTGCGATTTTCTAATACGTTGAAATTTTAATGTAAATAAGGTTTCCATCTCACTCTTGCATTGAGTATTCGCATTGAGCAAGCAGTTTGAAATCGCGCTCTTGAATTTCGGAAAATCTTCGTAATATTTTGAATACAGGCACTTTCTTTTAACATATTTCCACAAGCGTTCTATAAGATTAAGATTTGGTGAGTAAGTTGGCAGATAAAGTAAATCAATTTTCAGTTCTTGCGCAAGTTCGGTCACAATACGGCATTTTTGGTACTTGGCATTGTCTAATATTAGTGTGATAGCGCCATCAATGTGATATGCAGCGAGTTTACGCAGGAGTGCGCAAACACTGATAGCGTCAATATATGTATCATTCGTAACAGTGACAATGTCATGGGTTACAGCATTTAGAGCGCCCAAGACATTAAATCGCTTACGACCAGCAGGCGCTTTAATGAATAGACGAGTAAAGGACCACAGGAAGCCCAAAAACGGGGCAAGCACAAAATGAGCGGCATCAACAAAATATACGTGACGTTCTCCGGCGATTGCTTTATCTAGAATCGGCTGTAACTTGTTGTTTATATATAATTCCTGTTCGTCTGGGTCAGCTTTTCCTGGAACCATCCCGACTTTTCTCCGATGCATTCCGATAGAAAGCAAGAATGTGCGAACGCTACCGAGACTACGCTTGATGCCGGTTAGTTTTTCAATTTCAGAAGCGGTCTCTTTTAAGCTGCTGGGCGGACATTCAGAAAAATGTTTCTTTAGAAGATAACGATGCTCTTGTAATTCGCTTTGAGGACGATACGGTCGCCGCTTCATAATTTTTTCTAGACCGCCATCTCGATAACTGCGAATCGTAGCTGTAATCGTATTTTCAGATGCACTGCTAAGCCGACCAATTTCATAGTGAGGGTATCCCAGTGACTTATACCAAAGAATACTCATGCGCTTACGCATCGCCGGAGATGAGTGGTAAAGACGAGCGTCCTCAATAATTTTCCTGTCTTCCGCAGAGAATTCGCAATTGTACATGTTATGGCTCTACTGAAACTTATGAGTGTAGGGCTAGATTACCCGTCTAACTGGCTCAGGTCGCACGAAATCTGCTATCCATAATACCGCAATTTATGCCTATAGCAAGTATA
>JACDZH010000114.1 GCA_013426815.1 Paludibacter sp. | reverse complement strand
ATCGCATCTGCGATGATATCATTACACTGGAACATGGGGTTGCAAAGTCAGGAGTAATATCAGAAAGTCAAGCCTGACCCCAGTGACTGCGACGGAGGCCCTGTTGCAGGACAGGGTACTGCTGGTTGTTGGGCTGTTGTGGATTTTCCTAGTTGCGTGGGGAATATATCGGTAATTCTTTCGTCTGAAATTTTTCATATTAATTGACAGCACGCCAATAAAATAAGTCCGATAACTCATATGAATATAGCCTTTTATCGACACACGCTTCGTAACCGCGGTGGGGACAAGATGTTCCTGTTCTATGCCAATAGCCTGGCAGATGAAGGTCATAATGTTACCCTCTACAGTAATACAACAGACTCTTTTTTTCCCATAAACCCCAAAGTACATCTCAAACAGATCCCCATTCCAGGAAAGTTGGGAACAATCCTCTACGCACTGCTCCATAGCTTTGACGCCGATGTCATTATCGTGGACATTATTCCTCTTGCCGTAATACTTTCATTACGGAATTCCCAACTTCTTTATTTCGCCCAAGACCTCGACACAAGCTATTACACGTCCCCTTTGCTGATCGGTTCGATGAGCTTTCTGCTCCGCTGGGGTATAGGGAAGAAAAAAATTTCAACAATTGCGGTATCCAATGCCTTGGCCAATGAACTCCAGCAGTTGACCGAAAACGCTGTTAACGTAATTTGCAACGGCATTGACCAAACGGTATTTTACCAGCAGCCGAATGCGGAGCTCATTGCAAGCAAAAAGGGAAAAAAATCCCTGTTAATCCATGCCCGCACCGATCACCGCAAGGGATTCGACCTCGCCTGCCAAGCGGTACGAGCCTTGAACTACCAAACCTTGGCTGACCTCGTCATCTGGACGGTGGGTGAACAAACGAGTGCAGACATATTCAAGGGTGTTGAGCACCGCGATTTCGGGTATGTGAATGAACAACGACTGCGACAGATCATGAGCAGTGCCGACATCTTCCTCTACCCTTCCCGCCATGAAGGGTTCCCACTCTTCCCTTTAGAAGCCATGGCCTGCGGCTGCCCCGTGGTGACCACCTCCGCTGTACCCTACGCAAAGCATGGGGAGAACGCCCTTGTCGCAGAGGCGGAGGATTGTGAAACCTTTGCAACACATGTCCTTGAATTATTACAAAACCCCTCGACTTATAACCGTTTGAGTCAAAATGGAAAACAATTTGCCCAACAAAAATACTCTCTTTCAGAGTCAGCTCAGCAGTTTGAGAAGGCATGTATTGAAGAAATAAAAAATGACAAATAACCAAAGCTGCTCCCCAACTATTTCCATAGTGACCATATGTCGAAACAGTGCCGCGACCATAAGAAAAACCATTGAAAGCATCCTTGACCAAAAGGATGCGGGCGATGAATATATCATTATTGATGGGGCGTCCACTGACACCACTCAGGATATAATCAAATCCTATGGCAGGAAGATAGACACCTATCTTAGTGAACCGGATAAGGGAATTGCTGACGCGTTCAACAAAGGGATTGCCTTGGCAACAGGCGATATCATCGGCCTGATAAATTCTGACGACACCCTAGAGACTGGTGCACTTGACAAAATCAGGATGTTTTTTGAAGATCACCCAGATACGGATGTTCTCCATGGGGATATATTGTTGCTAAAGGACACACATGTCATCAAGTTGATCAAGCCACCATCACGATGGTGGTATCCTTGGCGACTTGTTCTTTTTAACCATCCTGCCACCTTTGTAAAACGAGCTATCTATAGAAAATACGGTCTGTTTGATACCTCCTACAGTATTGCTATGGATGTTGAAATATTCTTGCGGTGGTCAAAATACGGCCTCAAGATTGACTACCTTCCAGAGACATTGACACATATGCAGACTGAAGGGGTTAGCGGATGTCATGCAGTGGAGGGGTATCGGCAAGTCCGTGATGCCCTGCTCCAGCATGGATTTTCGATACCCTTTGCCCATCTGCAATATTGGGGTAAGGCAACGCTGTGGGCGGTGCTTGAGGTCGTGTCATGGTTGCGACGGAAGTGACATACTGTAAAAACAACCAAGCAAATAGACCTCGAAAGCAGTTTGGCTGGACTACGAAGGCTTCTTTGCGAGATGGTTTTATATATGCTTAGGGAACTTACTTGGTGAAAATATCATGAAAACAACAGTTATCGAAACCGATAACGCCAGTCGGGTCACGGTTGCCTGCTTCGCCGACACAATTATCATCGTGACCGCGATAAAATCCTTCAAAATTCTTAATTTCAGCATGATTAGATCATTTATGAAAAATCTTACCATTTTCAATGGTCGCAATCTATCGTGTTGACACGACTTAAGCATTTATGCCAACTTGCTACGGCACATCACGGTTTTTGCCGCTATTTAGCAAACACATCGTGGATGTTTGCAGAGCAGATATTACGTCTTATCGCCGGGTTGTTAGTAGGTATTTGGGTTGCACGTTATCTCGGGCCTGAACAGTTTGGGGTGTTTAGCTATGCATTGGCTTTTGTGGCAATATTTGGCAGTTTCGCCAAGCTCGGGCTGGATGATATCGTGGTGCGAGATCTCGTGCATGAACCGAACAAAAGAGATGTTTATCTGGGAACGGCGTTCTGGCTCAAACTCTTTGGGGCGTTCATTACAATCGGTTTCGTTGCTTTTGCTACGGTTTTTACCTCCAGCGACCACACCACAAATCTCTATATCTTCATCATCGCCAGCGGAATTATTTTTCAGTCATTTGAAGTCATCGATTTTTACTTTCAGTCCAAAGTTCTCTCCAAGTTCGTCTCTCTTTGCAAGATAACGCAATTGCTGCTCTCGTCCATGATGAAGATGTATTTTGTTTTTACAGGGGTAGGCTTATTTTGGTTTGTGGTTGTCAGTCTTGTTGATCAGGTCACGCTTGCCGTGTCACTCTACATCGCCTATCGATATCAGAGACTCGGAAGTTTTTACCGTCATTTTGATTTAACAACTGCCAAAAACCTTTTAAAGGATAGCTGGCCGCTGATCTTAAGTGGACTTGTTGTCACGATCTATATGCGCATCGATCAGGTCATGATCAAAGAGATGCTGGGCGCTAAAGAAGTAGGAATCTACTCCGCTGCTGTGAGGCTAAGCGAGGTGTGGTACTTCATCCCAACCGTAATCGTTTCATCCATATCGCCAGCTCTAATTTCAGCTAAAAAGCAATCTGAAGAGATATTTCATCAACGACTACATAACTCATATAAATTACTGGTAATCCTTGCCCTTATGATAGCGATACCGATGACATTTTTGTCTTCGAATCTTATAGATTTTCTTTATGGGGAAGATTACAAAAAAAGCGGGGAAGTTTTGGCAATTCTTATATGGGCTGGTATTCCAGTTTTTCTAGGTGTTATAAGTAGTCAACCGCTTCTACTTGAAAATCTGCAACGATTTTCCTTCTATCGGACTTTAATCGGCTGCGGTTCGAACATACTTTTAAATATAATTCTTATTCCACTATTTGGGATCGTTGGTGCAGCTATAGCAACAATTATATCATACCTTATAGCCACTTTTTCATTGATTGGCTTCCCAGTTAGTAGACCTATTGTATTATTAATGTTGAAATCAATTTTTTTTCTATCCAGATCGAGGTAGGCGGTGAATTTTATAAAATTATTTTGGGCTTCTATAAGTTTAGTAAGGAATGGCCCGCTAGTTCAGGACGGTTGGGTTAGAAGTTACATTGAAGGACAATCCGTCGATCATGAAGGAAAACCAATTCCGTGGATTACGTATCCCGCACTAGACTTTCTTTCAGAACGATTATCGAAGGTGGAAAGCGTTTTTGAGTATGGTAGTGGCAATGGGACGTATTGGTGGGCAGCAAGGGCATCTATTGTTATAGCTGTTGAGCATGATGCGGAGTGGTATGAAAAAATAAATAAAAAAATTCCAGACAATGTTGAATTGTATTACGAAGATATTATGATCGGTAGTGGTTATGAGGAGAAAATACTAATTGATAATCGTGATTATGATGTAATCGTTATTGATGGTCGACATCGAAATAGCTGTATGTTTCAAGCGCCAAAAAGAATAAAACTGGAAGGTATTATAATATTGGACAATAGTAACAGGCCAGAATACAAACAAGGTGTTGATCATTTGATTGCCAGTGGTTTCCGGAAAATTGATTTTTCAGGTTTTTGTCCAATTGTGAACTTCAAAAGCCAAACAACAATCTTTTATCAAGGTCAAAATATTTTAGGGATTTGATTGTGAGAAAAACACTTCATACCATAAAATCTTTTTTTTCTGGAATAACAATAAAAAGACTCGTTGTGAAAGCGAGAGTTGTTAGGATTATTCTCGGTGCTGGCGGTACAAGTTATCCCGGTTGGATTTCGACAGATTACCCCACACTAGATGTAACCGACGAAAAGTCATGGCATCGTTTATTTCAAGCTTTAAAAATTGATGCACTACTTGCAGAACACGTTTTTGAGCACCTTACAGATAACCAGATTGTAGCCGCTTTTGCTAATGCCTATAGATTTTTAAAAATTGGTGGTTATATCCGGATAGCCGTTCCGGATGGCTATCACCCGGATACTGAATACATCGAAATGGTTAAGCCAGGAGGGAAAGGGCCGGGTTCAAAGGATCACAAGCAGCTCTTCAATTACCAAACGTTATCTGACCAATTGGAGAAAGCAGGATTTGTGGTTCGATTGTTGGAATGGTTCGACGAGCAAGGAACCTTTAATTTTCAGGAATGGAAGAGACAGGACGGTTTCATTTCACGCTCATCACGTTATGACGAAAGGAATACAAAAATCCCACTCTCTTACACGTCACTGATCTTGGATGCCCATAAGCCATAAAAAAAACAACAATGACACCAATTGCCCTATTCGTATACAACCGCCCTGATCATACTCGGCGAACTATTGAGGCGCTGAAAAAAAATTTATTGTTTCAAGAGAGTGATCTTTTTGTTTTCTCCGATGCGCCTAAATCTGCAGTTCATGCTGAGTCAGTATGTGAGGTGCGTCAATACATTCGTCAAATTGACGGATTCAAGTCGGTCACTATCGTCGAACGGAAAACCAACTTAGGGCTGGCTCGCTCCATTATTGACGGCGTCACGTCAATCGTGAATAAATATGGGCATATCATTGTACTCGAAGACGACATGGTCACCTCGCCGCACTTCCTGACCTACATGAACGAGGCACTGGAAAAATATGCCGACGTTGATCGTGTGGTCAGCATTCATGGTTATGTGTACCCAGTTGAGCAACCTTTACCGGAGGCCTTTTTTTTGCCCGGTGCCGATTGCTGGGGGTGGGCTACATGGCGTCGAGGCTGGGCATACTATAACAGCGATGGGCAATTTCTACTGGATGAATTGAAACGTCGCAAATTGATTCGTGCTTTTGACTTCAATGGTACGTACCCGTTTTCAAAAATGCTTGAAGGGCAGATAAAAGGCACAAATGACTCATGGGCTGTACG
Source organism: Paludibacter sp. (assembly GCA_013426815.1). Lineage (GTDB taxonomy): Bacteria > Bacteroidota > Bacteroidia > Bacteroidales > Paludibacteraceae > Paludibacter. The sequence continues at coordinate 4,957 of JACDZH010000114.1, read as the reverse complement.
CTGGTATGCGTCAGCTTTTCTGGCAGACAAATTGACACTTTATCCAGGACGCAGTTTGGTGCATAATATTGGTAACGATAATAGCGGCACCCACTGTGGAAAGTCATCAGACTTAGACGCCAAATTGAGCAATATTCCAATCATCCTCAGTAATATTGGAATCGAACCCTCACGACAGGGCGGGAAAGCATTCGAGTGTTTTTTCAGGCAAATGCAAACGGGGTTGTTGAGACGGTTGGTTCGAAAGATATGTGCTTTATTAAAAGTGGGCTACAGATGAGTGCATTAAAAACGCTGGTTCGTGATTGGTTGCCGCCCGTTTTGGTTCGTTGGATTTGTCAAGTTCGTGGTGAAGGGATTCGTTTTGAGGGCGATTTTGCAACTTGGGAAGAAGCCAATGCCAGCTGCACTGGTTATGATGCCGAAAATATTCCTTGCCAAGGTTCTGGAAGCGACCCTCAAGGTCAAGTGTGGGGAGGCGGCATACGAGCGGGATTCGGTACTCTTTGATGAAATTGAGTATTCTTGGCCGGTACTTTCGGGCCTGATGTGGGTTGCTGCTCGTAACGGAGGGAGGCTGAATGTGCTTGATTTTGGCGGGGCGTTGGGGAGTAGTTATTTTCAAAATAGAAAGTTTTTGCAGTCGTTACCGGATGTACGCTGGAATGTGGTCGAGCAACCCCATTACGTCGATGCGGGGCGAAAAAATATCCAGGACGACCAATTGCGATTTTATTTGACCATTGAGGAATGTTTGAGCGAAACCCATCCGAATGTGGTGTTGCTTTCTAGTGTATTGCAGTATCTAAAGACGCCATTTGACATCATTTTGCGGCTTTCGGATGCCGATGCCAATTATTTGATTATTAATCGCACCCCGTTTTCCGGTCAAGCGGAAGATAAAGTGCTGGTTCAGCGGGTGCCTGAATCTATTTACCCTGCTAGCTATCCAATGCATGTTTTTTCTCAACCGGAATTTATGCATCGTCTCGAATCTGACTGGCGTTTGATTGCTTCGGATATCAGCCCTGAAGGCGAGGTTCGGTCTTCGATTGGATTCTATTTTGTTTTTAAAGGCTTATTGCTGGAGCGCTGTTAATGATAAAAATGCTCAAGGCTTTTTACCGCCGCCAAGATTTCTTCCCAAGCTGGTTGGGTGTTTTTACCAATCCCTTCTACTTTGCCCGGGTGGGGCTTTGTAGCGTGGTAACAGCGTTCGCACCGAAGTTGAACGGGCGACTGCTTGATGTTGGTTGTGGTTCAAAACCCTATCAAAAGCTGTTTGCAGTAGATGCCTATATCGGTCTTGATATTGACAGCGAACCCTCACGGCAGAGGGGCATTGCAGACCAGTATTATGATGGCAAGACCTTCCCATTTACAAATGCATCATTTGATTCGGTTCTTTGCAGCCAGGTGTTGGAGCACGTTTTTAACCCAAATGAGTTTCTTGGCGAAATCGCCCGGGTACTGAAGCCTGGCGGAAAGCTTCTGCTTACCGTGCCATTTGTCTGGGACGAGCATGATCAGCCCTGGGATTACGCCAGGTATACAAGTTTTGGTCTGCATGCTTTATTGGAAAAGCAAAGCTTCAGGATTTTGGTGTACAAGAAACTTGGTGCTGATCCGTCTATTATTGCTCAGATGGCTAATGCTTATCTATACAAGGTATCGCAGGGTTTGCCCAAGCTCGTAAAACTGCTGCTGACTGTAACAGTAATGGCCTTTATTAACCTGCTCGGTTTGCTTGCTGGCAAAGTGTTACCTGACAACCCGGATTTTTTTCTGGATCATGCTGTACTTGCCGAGAAAATTTCATGAAAACGTATAGGAATACAAAAGTTCTCATCACTGGCGGCCTTGGCTTTATCGGCTCCAGACTCGCCCATGCCCTTGTCAAGCAGGGAGCTGAGGTCACCTTGGTCGATAGCCTTATTCCCCAATATGGTGGCAACCCATTCAACATCGAAGGGATACGAGATAAGGTCACAGTAAATGTGTGTGACGTGCGCGATCCTTTCGCTATGGCTTATTTGTTAATGGACAAAGATTTCCTGTTTAACTTGGCCGGGCAAACGAGTCACATAGATTCAATGGCCAATCCGCAGACAGATCTGGACATAAATGCGGCTGCACAACTTTCTATCCTGGAGGCCTGCCGCAAGGCCAACTCCGGCATCAAGATTGTCTTTGCCAGCACCCGACAGTTGTACGGCAAGCCTGAATACCTGCCGGTAGATGAGAAACATCCGATTCGTCCAGTGGATGTTAATGGTATCAACAAGCTGGCAGGGGAGTGGTATCACCTCCTTTATAATAAGGTGTATGGCATTCGCGCCTGCGCGCTTCGTTTGACTAATACTTATGGGCCTGGCATGCGAGTGAAGGATGCAAGGCAAACGTTTCTAGGTATCTGGGTTCGTTTGCTGCTGGAGGGTAAACCCATTAAGGTGTTTGGTGATGGCCTGCAGCTTCGCGATTTTAACTACGTTGATGACTGTGTCGACGCCTTGCTGCTCGCTGGAGCAAGCGATGCTGCCAACGGTAAGGTCTATAACCTGGGCAGCACCGAAGTAGTTGGTTTGAAGAAATTGGCAGAAGTGATGATTGAGCTGGGTTATGGGGGAACTTTTGAGTTAGTCCCCTTTCCACCAGAACGCAAGGCGATTGACATCGGAGACTACTACAGCGATTTTTCTTTGATTACGCAAGAATTGGGCTGGCAGCCGAAAGTCGGATTGCGTGAGGGCTTGCAGAAGACGATGGTTTACTATCATGCGCATCGACACCACTACTGGGATGAAGAAGCATGATATTGATGAACGATTTCAAAGCAGAGTCACCTGAGTTGCGCGACGATATGCTGGATGCAGCGCGACGTGTACTGGAATCAGGGTGGTACGTGTTAGGTAATGAGGTGATTAACTTCGAAAGGCAATGGGCCACAGCCTGTGGTGTGGCCCATGCCGTTGGTGTAGGGAATGGCATGGATGCCATCGAAATTGCCCTGCGAGGGTTAGGTATTGGTTCCGGTGATGAGGTTGTAACCACTCCGATAACTGCCTTTGCCACAGTGCTCGCTATTATTCGATCAGGTGCAACTCCTGTGCTGGCAGATATCAATCCAGAAACTGCCCTGCTTTCGATTGATAGCGCGGCCCGCTGTATTACTCCACAAACAAAAGCAGTAGTACTTGTGCATCTTTACGGTCAGATACGAGGCATGGATGCGTGGACAGCCTTTTGCTGCAAGCACGGTATTGCTCTTGTCGAGGATTGTGCGCAGGCCCATCTTGCGGCTTGGAATGGACAAGTGGCCGGGTCTTTCGGGCAAGTCGGGGCGTACAGCTTTTATCCAACTAAAAATCTGGGAGCGCCCGGCGACGCGGGGATATTGGTCACTCAAGACGAAGCGATAGCCAAACGAGCAACTGTGCTGCGCAACTATGGCCAGAGTGTGCGTTACCATCACCCGGAACTTGGACTTAATAGCCGTCTGGACGAGATACAGGCAGCCATGCTGTCCGTGCGATTGAAATGGCTCCCTGGATTCACCCAGCGACGGAGCGAGATCGCCGCCGCGTATCATGCAAATATTAGCCACCCGCAGATACGACTTCTTGCGGCCCCTGAAGAAGTTGCGTCTCACGTCAACCATTTGTTTGTCATTATATGTGAGAAGCGCGATATGCTCCAAGCATATTTGCAGTTGCACGGAGTACAAACGCTTATTCATTATCCGGTACCCGTGCATTGGCAAGAACCTTGCTTGAATCTGCAATGTGACCCGAAGGGATTGAAAAATAGCGAAAAACATGCGGCGACTTGTCTCTCTTTGCCTTGTCACCCCCAGATGACGAATGAAGATGTGGCTACAGTGATCGCTGCTGTCAATAGGTTTGAAGCGCCATGATGGAACACTATGTAACCCTCTTCGATAGCCTTTTCTTGCCGCAAGGATTGGCGCTCCATGCATCAATGGAGCGACATTTCGGATCATATGTGTTGTGGGTGCTATGCGTGGATGATGCTGTCCATGAGGTCTTAACTCGTATGGAGCTGGCGAATGTAAAGTTGCTGCGCCTCAGTCAACTGGAAACAGAAGAGTTGCTACAGGTAAAACCAGGCCGAACCAAGGGAGAGTACTGCTGGACGTTGACCCCCTTTGCTCTGCGCTTTGTGTTTGAAGCCGATGCTAGCGTGGGTCGAGCGACTTACCTAGATGCGGACCTTTGGTTCAGAAAAAATCCTTCGCAGATATTCAGGGAATTTGAATCATCAGGGAAACACGTTCTAATAACCGATCATGCGTATGCACCAGAATATGATCTTTCCGCCACTAGAGGGCAATATTGCGTGCAGTTCATGACCTTCACCCGCCGTGGCGGGGAAGTGGTGCGTAAGTGGTGGGAGGATCGTTGTCTTGAATGGTGCTTTGCCCGCTTTGAAAAAGGTAAATTCGGCGACCAGAAATATCTCGACGATTGGCCTGAACGCTTCCTTGATCAGGTTCATGTTCTGGCTAATAAAGAGCTTGGATTGGCACCTTGGAATGCTACGCGTTTTCCTTACGGAAATGCTGTTTTCTGGCATTTCCACGCACTACGCATTCTGGATAGATCTCGTCAGTCGCTCATTGCCAACTTCGGCCCTTACCCTCTTCCCAGAAAAACCAGAGAACATGTGTATGCACCCTACTTGCTCGATTTACGGATGGCTTTAGATCGCATGGTGTGTTGTGGCGTGATGGTTAGGACACAGGCAAAACGTACTTTAGTTGACCAGGCAAAGGCTATGCTTCGTGGCATCTATGACCAGGCTTGGCGAATTAACCAAAACCTGACGTCACGATTTTAACTCTCGCAGGGGAAAAGGTGGGGTCAGGCTTGACTTTTAGACATAATGAGCCTCTTGCAAAACTCAAAGAGGAAGATTTTAATCTAATATGTTGGAATAA